>NZ_VCDP01000019.1:0-20702 GCF_033949345.1 Xenorhabdus littoralis | reverse complement strand
GATGGCTTTTTTGCATTGGGATAAATTAAATAATGGTATTTTAGAAGATTAATTGGTCTATTTTTCTTTTTTAAAAAATTCAATGCATCTATATTTAAAATATTAATGTACTTTTCCTTGTTCAATTCAAATTCCTGTCTGTGAGCGGATAAACTGGCTTCGAAACATTTCTCTTTCTTGCTGACCTTGTTTCGATGTATCTGTTATTGAAAATAACCATGCCCCGATAAATGCCACTGACATGGAAAAAATAGCTGGATATTCATAAGGATAAATTGGTTTCTCATGACCAAGAATACTGACCCAGATCGTAGGACCAAGGATCATTAACACAACTGCTGTCAGTAAACCCAGCCCTCCACCAATCAAAGCCCCTCTTGTTGTCAGTTTGCTCCAATACATCGACAATAAAATAATAGGAAAATTGCAGCTTGCAGCAATAGAGAAAGCTAGACCAACCATGAAGGCAATATTTTGCTTTTCAAATAAAATACCTAATCCGATAGCAACAAAGCCCAGAATGACGACAGTAATTTTGGAAACTCTTAGCTCATCTCGTTCATTGGCTTGTCCCTTTTTAATCACATTAGCATAGAGATCGTGGGATACCGCTGAAGCACCCGCTAGAGTTAATCCAGCGACGACAGCCAAAATAGTGGCAAAAGCAACCGCAGAGATAAATCCAAGGAAAAAATCACCGCCAACGGCACTGGCAAGATGGACTGCGGCCATATTAGTTCCACCAATTAATGCGCCGGTTGCATCTTTGAATAAGGGATTAGCGCTGACCAATAAAATAGCACCGAACCCGATAATAAACGTCAGTATATAAAAATAACCTATAAAACCAGTGGCATAGAAAACGCTTTTACGAGCTTCTTTAGCATCATTAACGGTAAAGAATCGCATGATGATATGTGGCAAGCCAGCAGTACCAAACATCAGTGCCAATCCCAAAGAGAGCGCTGATATTGGATCTGAAACTAACCCACCAGGACTCATGATAGCGGGTCCGAGACTATGTACAGCAATGGCTTCTTTAAACAGAGTATTAAAATTGAAATTTACGGCTTTCATAACCATCACTGCCATAAATGTTGCTCCTGCCAACAATAGAATGGCTTTGATAATCTGAACCCATGTTGTTGCCAACATTCCGCCAAACAGTACATAAAGCACCATTAAAATACCGACCAGAACAACGGCGATGTAGTAATTCAAGCCGAACAGCAATTCAATGAGTTTCCCTGCACCTACCATCTGGGCTATCAGATATAACGCAACAACCACTAGTGATCCTATTGCCGATAAAGTACGGATGGGACCTTGTTTCAACCGATAAGAAGCGACATCTGCAAAGGTGTAACGTCCTAAATTTCTTAATCGTTCAGCAATGAGGAATAGAATAATTGGCCAGCCAACGAGGAAGCCAATCGAATAGATCAGCCCATCATAGCCGGAAGTATAAACTAATGCTGAAATCCCTAGAAAAGAGGCTGCTGACATATAATCACCAGCTATTGCCATCCCGTTTTGAAAGCCTGTAATGCGTCCGCCGGCAGTATAATAATCCGAACGTGAAATAGTTCGTTTTGAAGCCCAATAAGTAATACAAAGCGTTAACCCGACGAATAACAGGAACATAACAATTGCCTGAATATTCAAGGGTTGTTTTTCTACATCACCTGAAATGGCATCTGCTCGCGCTAGAAGAGGAAAGAGAGAGGGAAATAGCAGTATTGCTGGCAATACGATTTTTTTCATTTTCTCACCTCATCGAGAATAGTTGACATCAACCGATCAAACTCGTTATTTGCCTTCACAACATAAATTCCTGTCAGTATGAAAGAAGCAAAGATAATCCCGATACCCACTGGGATACCGCGAGTCATACTTGTATTTTCATGGAGTTGTGTCCCAAGCCACTCAGGAGCAAAGGCGATTAGGAAAATAAAACCAACATAAAGCGCTAACATAATGATGGATAACAGCCAGGCAAAACGCCCTCGTTTCTTAACCAGTTCCTTAAAGCGGGGATTATTTTCAATCTCTTGATAAATGTCGGCATTCATCAGAGTATCTCCTTGTTGGTTTTGAACGATGCACCTTGAGTTACAGTATGACGTGCCAGAAACGAGATAGCCGTATCCGAGAGAATGCATGACTACTAGCCACGTCCCTGCACAATTCTGTACTTTCGGTGATACGTTATTCAAGCCGCCTTGCGGCGGCCTATATGTTTTACGGAATGTTTTACGAAATTCTTTTTACGATATATTGATAGATTGCTTTTCTTCCAGCAGCTTATCAACGACTCCAGGATCTGCCAGAGTAGAAGTATCTCCTAAGTTACTGGTATCACCTGAAGCAATTTTACGCAAAATACGCCGCATAATCTTTCCTGAACGCGTTTTTGGTAGAGAATCTGTCCAGTGAAGGATATCCGGTGTGGCTATCGGGCCGATTTCTTTACGTACCCAACTTCTGACTTCACTATAAAGATCAGGAGAAGGCTCTTCACCATGAATTAGCGTGACATAGGCATATATAGCTTGCCCTTTGATATGGTGAGGAATGCCAACGACTGCGGCTTCTGCAATCTTGGGATGAGAAACCAGCGCAGACTCAATTTCTGCGGTTCCCAAACGGTGTCCTGAAATATTCAGCACATCATCGACACGGCCAGTTATCCAATAGTAGCCATCTTCATCACGCCGAGCGCCATCGCCACTGAAATACATTCCCTTAAAGGTAGAAAAATAAGTTTGTTCGAAACGTTCATGATCACCATACAACGTTCGTGCCTGTGCTGGCCAGGAGTCTGTCATGACAAGATTGCCTTCGTTCTCTCCCTCTAAAATTTCCCCAGAGTTATCGACCAGAGCCGGACTGACTCCAAAGAATGGCAGAGTCGCTGAACCTGCTTTGAGGTCAGTCGCACCCGGCAATGGCGTGATCATGAATCCGCCCGTTTCAGTTTGCCACCAAGTATCTACGATAGGGCATTTACTGTTACCTATCTTTTTGTAATACCACTCCCATGCTTCTGGATTAATTGGTTCACCAACAGACCCCATGATACGTAATGAGGTGCGTTTAGTTCCCTCTATGGCTTTATCACCTTCCGCCATTAATGCCCTGATGGCGGTTGGGGCTGTATAGAGAATATTAACCTGATGTTTATCAACAACCTGACATAGGCGATTAACATCGGGATAGTTGGGAACACCCTCAAACATGACAGTTGTCGCACCGCAGGATAATGGCCCATACAGCAGATAACTGTGTCCTGTTACCCAGCCGACATCGGCCGTACACCAGTAAATCTCTCCGGGACGGTAATCAAACGTATATTTGAAAGTTAAAGAAGCATAGACCAGATAACCGCCAGTCGTATGGAGAACACCTTTGGGTTTACCGGTTGAGCCAGAGGTATAAAGGATGAATAATGGCGCTTCGGCATTCATCTCTTCAGCAGGGCAATCTGCACTGACATTCTCGATTAATTCATGCCACCACAAATCACGCCCGTTGTGCCAGCCTTTAGCATTTCCGGTACGTTTGAAGACAACGACGTTAGCGACTTCGGTCACAGCTGGATTAGCCAGAGCTTCATCGACATTTTTTTTCAATGGGATCGTGCGACCTGCTCGCAAACCTTCATCTGCGGTAACAATGATCTTGGCATTGGAGTCGATAACCCTGCCAGCAATAGCGTCAGGAGAAAAACCACCAAAAATCACGGAATGGATTGCACCAATACGGGCACAAGCCAGCATTGCGACGGCAGCCTCCGGCACCATTGGCATGTAGATAGCAACGACGTCACCTCTTGTGACTCCCAATTTTTTCAATACATTAGAGAATTGGCAGACATCATGATGTAACTCACGGTATGTAACATGCCGGGATTCTGCGGGATTATCGCCCTCCCAGATAATGGCGGTTTGATCGCCACGTTCTTGTAAATGGCGATCGAGGCAGTTGGCACTTAAATTCAGTGTTCCATCTTCGAACCAGTGGATGTTGATATGCCCTGGATCAAAAGAGGTATTTTTGACCTTGGTGTAGGGTTTTATCCAATCTACTATCTTACCTTTCTCACCCCAAAACCCTTCAGGGTCTTGTAATGACCATGCGTAGTCTCGTAGATATTGTTGTTTGTTTATCAGTGCCGTATCCGCAATATCAGCAGGAATAAGATGCTTGATTATTTGAGTCATATTTTTATCTCCTTGCAATTGTTAATACTATGTCAAAACAAGGTTAACTAAACCGCAAGGAGAATTTTTGTTTCTTTTTTGCGCGGAAGATCACGCAATAAAGAGAATGCATGTCATGGAATGATCATTTAATGCGCTCGACTTAAGTGAGATTAAGTAAGGTGTCAAACCTTATGACTGGATTGTTGCGCCATCTTTTTGGTTTTATTTGGACTATTATTCTGATTGGAGTGTGTAATGAAGGTATATAGCAGTCGAATCAAGGAAACCATAGAAACATCATGGAATTGATAATCATTTTCATTATGGTTTAATTCACTATAATAAACGAGTTGTTCACAAGGTGTGAGCTTTATATATTCTAAATAACTGGGAGATATGACATGAGCTATTTACTGCCTTCTCTACCTTACTCTTATGATGCGTTAGAACCTCATTTCGATAAACAAACGATGGAAATCCATCATACCAAGCACCACCAGACTTATGTCACCAATACGAATACAGCTCTGGAAGCCTTCCCTGAATTAAGCAAATTGGATATTGATGACCTGATCAAGCAGCTTGATAAAGTTCCGGCTGACAAGCGGACTTTTGTTCGCAACAACGCGGGCGGTCACTCAAACCACAGCCTATTTTGGAAAGGTTTAAAGCTGGGAACAGTCTTGTCGGGTGTTTTGAAAGCAGCTATTGAGCGTGACTTTGGAAGCGTTGACAGCTTCAAAGAAAAATTTGAACAAGCGGCAGCAACCCGTTTTGGTTCCGGCTGGGCATGGCTGGTGCTGAAAGAAGATGGCAAACTTGCCGTTGTTTCAACAGCCAATCAGGACAGCCCACTCATGGGTGAAGAAATCGCGGGTGCTTCCGGTTACCCGATTGTGGGACTGGATGTTTGGGAACATGCTTATTACCTGAAATATCAGAACCGTCGTCCTGACTACATCAAAGCATTCTGGCATGTAGTAGATTGGGACGAAGCAACAAAACGTTACGAAGAAAAAATTAAATAATTAACCCAATAAATTTTTACTAAAATGCTGGTCATTATCGTGACCGGCATTTTTATTGCTCATAATTTTCTCTATTATTTGGCATTCTTTCCGTTTCACGATTAAAGGTATAATCCAATAATGAAAAAGAACGTAGTCATGATAGTAATAACCCTTATAGTATCCTCTCTGATGGTTGGATGCGTCCAGCCAAAGAGTAGTGCTGAACGTAATGCCAAAAATTTCATTTATGCTTCTCATGACGATTTTGACCCTAATTTCCAGACTCATATATACAATAGCATCCAGCTTTCTGTGCCTTTTTTCGAACAGTTCTGGCAACAAGGCAAAAAGGACAGGGACGCAGGAATGACACAGGAAGATGCACAGCAACGTGTAAGTTACTTAACCAGTGATGAGTTTCTGAATTCTATTCCGAGAAAATCACAGTTTGCGGGTAAGGTTTACAACGAGAGTACTACACCACAATGGACTAAGGCCATGTCCGAAGCCATATTTACCACTTATATGGATGGTTACGAAGGCCGGGATTAATACTTGCCTGTACAGGAGGGAAAACTTTCCCTCTATGACTACTTTCCTTTCGTAACTAATCGAAGTGAGGCTTGCTGCGTTTATTTGGTCAGAGTAATATTCATATTCACCTATTGAGGGAGAATAAAATGTATTACCTACAGGTATACAGAGGCAAAATACTATCCTCCGAAACGTTGGGCTCCAGCGCAATTAACAAATTGCTGGTGAATGGCCGTTTACAGCTAACCTCTCTTGGTCTGGAAGGTGATGAACAGGCAGAAACTCGCTTTCATGGCGGGTCTGATCGTGCGCTTTGTCATTATCCTATGGAACATTATCTCTTTTGGAAAAGGCAATTTCCTGAATTAACAGAATTATTCTCCCCTCCTTTATTTGGAGAGAATTTATCTTCAGAGGGAATGACAGAAGAAAACGTCTATATTGGGGATATCTTTCAATGGGGAGAAACACTGATTCAGGTAACTCAACCCCGCTCTCCTTGTTATAAACTCAATACTATTACAAGCATCAGTGATTTTGCTGAGATGATGCAAAACACGGGTCGTTGTGGCTGGTTATATCGAGTCATTTCTTCAGGTTTTGTCAGTACTGGTGAACCGCTAAAATTATTAAGCCGCAATAGCGATGTTTCTGTTAAGGAAGCTATTTCCATTGCTTTCCATAGCCCGTTTGATGAAGAGCAATATCGTCGTTTAATGGGGGCTGCCGGATTATCTGCCAGCTGGAATCTGACGATGCAAAACCGCATATTGCATGGAAGAATTGAGGATTTCAATCGTCGTTTATTTGGGAATTAATTAAAAACTATCAAATAATATATTATCAAAGCACAGTTGACGATAACCATGTTCTTGTTATCGTCATACCTATTTATAAAATATTTACATTTGAGTAGGTTTGTCATAAGGATTGTTAATGTAGAAATTTAATATAAATAAAATTAAAACATCAAGAATAGTTAATGGGGGTTTTATGAATATACCAAAGAAAATTCACTATTTTTGGGTCGGAAATAAAATTTCCGAGAGAGATTTAAGACGTATCATTGCAATAAAATCAGAAAATAGGGGGTTTGAAGTTAATATTTGGGGAACGAATGATGTTGAATCACTAATATCACATAAGTTAAGGAATCTTACCTTTAAATATAATAAAAATGATACTGATGTTAATGCTGATATTGATGTTGGTATTCTCTTTGGAAGAGAATTTAGATATAGAAATATTGAAACTGCATTTTTTTTCTTAATTAGTCAGGCTTCATGCCTCAATCATACTTATTTTATGCAGGATTTGTATGATACGCAGAGAGCTGAATTAGCTAAATTTGGTATACGCACTAATAATGATTCTACGAAAACAAGTTGCCTGTGTTACAAACGCTATTCAGAACCTGATAATGACTATTCAAAGGTAATGCATTTTTTACACCATGTATTTGTTCTGCAGATGCATGGTGACTTTAAAAACTATGCATCTGCCAGTGATATTGCTCGTTTGGCTATTTTGTATATGGAGGGTGGAATATATCTGGATGTTGATGTTGAACTTACTAATTCAGATATTAAATACATGAAATCCGATGTTTTTGATGAAGATTTATCTGTGTCCGGCGAAAAATATTTTAAGCGAAGAGCAAGGTTTGAAAAGTTGGAGCTTAAATCAGATATAGGTTTCGGTGATTGTCATGGAATGGGATGGGGGCAAGTCAGCAATGATGAGAAATGGAATATAAGATATCTCGATTCCCATAAAATAAAACAATTAGTTTACAATGAGTTTTCAAATGGAATTATTGCTGCACAGCCCAGATCAGAAAAAGTCATGGCTCTTTTAGTTTTTATGGCCTGTAATATTAAAAAATATTCTTATAATGAAAAGGATAAAACATTAAGCACTAAATGGAGAACGGGTATTGTTCCTAATTTACCTTCTATGAACACTCCAAAGCATTGCAGAAGCCGTCGTCTTGATTTGACTGTAGATATGACCGGGCCACAATCGTATCAAAATCTTTTTTCTATGGTCAAAAAAAGGGAATCAAATAATCAACATAAAATTGATTGTATTAGCCCTCCCAGAGATTGGCAAATGAATAGCGGATTAGATTTAATGTTTAAAAGAGTTAATAATGATGCTAATTGGGCAAGTGTAATAAAGAGGAAAAAATAATTGTATCCGATGATGAAAAAATAATGCCAAAGAATGAATTAATATTCTTTGGCATTTATTTCATCTGATTACTTACGGATGAGCGAGCAAACCTACTGCGTCATAGACTTTATCCAGGGTTGACTGAGCACGAACCTGAGCCTTGACTGCCCCTTCTGCCATGATTTGGTTAAGCAAGGCTTCATCATTACGGAAATGATGGTAGCGCTCCTGTAAGCCAGCCAGCATTTCACCTACCGCATCGGCAACAGCCCCTTTCAGATGGCCGTACATTTTGCCTTCAAACTCAGCTTCCAATTCAGGAATCGTTTTACCTGTGACACCAGCAAGAATATCCAGCAAGTTGGAAACACCCGGTTTGTTTTCCAGATCATAACGTACACGAGGCGGCTCTTCGGAATCAGTAACCGCACGTTTAATTTTCTTCGCGGCAGATTTTGGATCTTCCAGCAGGGCAATCACGTTGCTGCGGTTATCATCCGATTTCGACATTTTCTTGCTCGGGTCTTGCAATGACATCACGCGAGCGCCGCCTTGTGGAATAAATGGTTCTGGTATAGTGAAAATATCACCATATAAGGCATTAAAACGCAGAGCCAAATCACGAGATAATTCAAGGTGCTGCTTCTGGTCACTTCCCACAGGGATCTGATTAGCCTGATAAAGCAATATGTCAGAAGCCATCAAAACCGGATAATCAAACAGACCCGCATTGATGTTTTCTGAATGGCGGGCTGATTTATCTTTAAACTGAGTCATACGGCTCAGCTCACCGAAATAGGCGTAGCAGTTCAATACCCAAGTCAACTGAGCATGTTGTGGCACATGCGACTGTACGAAGATAGTGCTTTTCTTTGGATCAATGCCACAGGCGAGGTAAAGCGCTAGCGTATCCAGTGTGCGTTTTTTCAGTTCATTGGGATCTTGGCGCACAGTGATGGCATGCTGGTTAACGATGCAGTAAATGCAATCATAGTCATCTTGCATCTTAACCCACTGACGTAACGCCCCCATATAGTTACCGATGGTCAATTCACCGGAAGGTTGCGCGCCGCTGAATACAATAGGTTTCTGGGAGTTTGTTTTGTTTACAGTGGGTTCATTCATTTTATTATGCTTCCTGTCTTTTCAAAGTGGACAATATTTTTAATGTGGATAGTCCAATTGTTGGGAGTAAATCCGGGAAATGGTCCAATATATAATTTGGGCGGCTTAATGCTATCGATTCTCCGTAGTTATATCCATAGGTTAAGCCAACGCAAGGGCAACCAGCCGCTTGTGCCGCTAAAATATCATTACGGGAATCGCCAACAAAAAGCAATTCTTCTTTATGTAAACCAAACATCCCCATTGTTAGATAGAGTGGAGCGGGATGTGGCTTTTTCTCTTTAACATCGTCGCCGCCCAGTACCAGTGAAAAATATTCACTGATACCTAATGATTCCAGCAATGGAGCAATAAAAGGGGTAGGTTTATTGGTGATAATCGCCATTGGCACATCGTGTTTTGCCAGCTCTGCCAGAGTCTCTTTCACGTGAGGAAACAGCCCGCTGCCTGTGGTGACACAGATTGCATAAAACGCATCAAACAGTTTGCGGGTTTCGCGGTGTAATTCAGGAGAAGGCTCTGCACCAGCCCATTTCAATGCACGTTCAACCATGACATCAGCGCCGTTGCCCACCCAGACAGCGACCTGCTCTTTACCGGCTGCGGGTAATCCTTTGGCAATTAAGGCTTGATCCAAAGCATCCGCCAGACCTCCTGCGCTATCCACCAGTGTGCCATCCAGATCAAAAGCAATGGCACGAATTTCTTTCACGGCGTTATTTGTCATTATGCTACCTTTGATAATTCACGGCGCATTTCATCAATAACCGCTTGGTAATCCGGCTGACTGAAAATAGCTGAGCCGGCGACGAACATATCTGCGCCAGCTTGAGCCGCTTCGGCAATATTATTGGGTTTAATGCCACCATCAACTTCAAGGCGGATATCGTATCCGCTGTCATCAATGATTTTGCGAACCTGACGCAGTTTGTTCAGCGTTTCCGGAATGAAAGACTGACCGCCAAAACCCGGGTTAACGGACATCAGTAGAATGATATCCAGCTTATCCAGCACATAATCAAGATAACTGAGTGGCGTTGCCGGATTGAAGACTAACCCTGCTTTACAACCATGTTCCTTGATGAGTTGCAGGGTACGATCGACATGCTCGCTCGCCTCTGGATGGAAAGTGATATAGGTTGCACCTGCCTTGGCAAAATCAGGGATAATACGATCAACCGGTTTTACCATCAGGTGGACATCGATTGGAGCTGTGATGCCATAATCGCGCAGTGCCTGACAGACCATTGGGCCAATAGTCAGATTTGGGACATAATGGTTATCCATGACGTCAAAGTGCACAACATCAGCCCCTGCTTCCAAGACCTTAGCGGTATCTTCGCCTAATCGGGCAAAATCTGCGGATAGAATTGATGGGGCAATCAGAAAATCTTTTTTCATTATTTTCGTCTCCAATTCACTGTTTTATCCCGTTATTTCAGGGACAGGAAACCTCACTCACTTTTGGCAGTATAATGCCAGAAGTTCATCAACTTTACTGCGACCAAGAATATTTCTGCTTATTGTCCGGCGGACTTTAACAACGTAGAGGGAAGCCTGGTGATACCATTCACGGGTCATCGGTGTGTCATGATTGGATATGAGAACCGGGATCCCTTGTTCATGCGAGAGATGATAGGCGAACTGTGCCAGCTTTTCCTGATCGAGGAGGTTAAAGTTATTTGTATGATAGGCAGTAAAATTAGCCGTAGATGAAAGTGGGGCATATGGAGGGTCGCAATAAATTACCGAGCCTTTTGGCGCGTTGTTCAATGTGACTTCGTAATGCTGGCAGATGAAAGTCGCCTTCTGGGATTTTTCTGCAAACCAGTAAAGTTCATCTTCAGGAAAATAAGGTTTTTTATAGCGCCCGAAAGGGACGTTAAACTCGCCTCGTGAATTATAGCGGCAAAGGCCGTTATAACAGTGTCGGTTGAGGTAAAGAAACAACATACTGCGATAAAAGGGATCTTTGCTTTTGTTGAACTCTTCTCTCAGGCGATAGAAGTTTTCGGATGTGTTGAATTCCGGTGAGAATAATGGACGGGCATGATTAATAAATTCATCCGCACGCGATTTTACGGTGTTGTACAAATTGATTAGATCATTATTGATGTCTGACAAGATGTAAGAATCATAATCGGTATTCAGAAATACCGAGCCTGCGCCAACAAATGGCTCAATCAAGCAATCGCCCTCTGGCAGATGATGTTTAATATCATCCACCAAGGGGTATTTTCCACCGGCCCATTTTAAGAAAGCGCGTTTTTTTTTCATGCCGTCAAATTAGCTATTCAATAATTTCAGAGCCGCAGATTGTACTCTGTTTAGGACAGCATATCAGCGCCTAATCAAAATAGTTTTATTTTTTCAGATCTTGCTGAACCTGTTGTAGTTTTCTTACCCACGGTTTTTTAGCCTTAACTTCCGCAGGGAATGAGGAAATGGCGCTTTTTGCATCAGAGACAGAAGCGTAGCTGCCGTGGATCAAGATAAACCATGTCTTACCGTCACGTTTAGTTTCGTAGACCTTGTAATGTGAAAGGTTATGCTTTTTCGCGAAAGCAATCAAGGTATCGGAGCGGCTGGCACTACTTAATTGGAGAGTATATCGGTTTGAGGGCGCTTTCAGCAGATCACCACCAGCATCAGCTACGTTCTTAGTATTGGCCTGATTATTGCTATTAATTTGATGATTGCTTGTTACGTGTTTAGGGGCAGTTTTCGACTGAGAGTCTTCTCTTCCCTTATATTCATTTTCTATTTTTTTCGCCGGTGCAACTTTCTCAGGATTTTTCTGCTCAATCGGTGGCGTTACCGTTGGCTTTACCTGTGGTGGCGTCAGATTCTTTTGCACTGAATTATTGATATTGCCCTGTTGCTGATTCAAGGCATCAGAAATATCACCGGGTAATTCTACACGTTGGTTATAGCCACCGGTTTCGGTTGCTGGGGGAAGATCTTTGCTTGGAGTGCTGCTAATTGGCGGCAAGCCGATTTCATTTGTGTTATGGGTTGCTGATGCAGGCGAATTTTGGGATTCGCTAGTTTGATCATGGGTGGAGAATGAAGAAGAACCAGAATCAGAAAGGTCGATATTCTTTTCGGTTGCGTTTGACGATTGCTGTTTCTCATGCTCAGTTGGCGATTTCAATGCAGAACTGATGGCTATAATCAGAAGCAAAAGCACCAGAATACCAACCCCAATCATCATTTGCTGGCGAGATACTGCTAGCTTAGGTTTATTAGATTGATTTCTGGAACGCTGAGGACGGCGATCTGAAGTATCCGGTTTAAATTCGTTTTCTTTTTTTTGTTTTTGCTCGTTTTCTGATTTTAATTCGTCCATATGCCCTCCCAGCAGAGATAATGCTGCCAATTGTTATTTTAGAGGTTTGGCAGTCTGACCTAACTAAAACCGATAATGTTCTATCTGATAATGTAGCTATTCTATAGCATAACAGCTAAATAATAATTCATCATTCAGATAATAAGCTGGTGGATAGCTGACATAGGCGAATAGCATCCAATATCACTTCTTTCCCAATATCAGAACAGACTTTTGCTTCTCCAATCGCAGTAGGTAGTACCAGATGCAATTTTCCCGCAGTGACTTTTTTATCGCGCATCATATGAGGCAAATAAGCATCCGGAGACATTTCTTTTGGGCCGCAGACAGGCAGTTTTGCCCGCTCCAGCAATTTAATAATGCGTTGGGTATCCTGCTGTGAGAATGTGCCGACAAGTTCAGATGCCCGTGCTGCCATCACCATACCGGCAGCAACAGCCTGACCATGCAGCCAAACGCCATAACCCATTTCAGCTTCAATCGCATGGCCAAAGGTGTGGCCAAGATTTAACAATGCGCGCATTCCACTGCGTTCTTGTTCATCAGCAGCCACAACTAACGCCTTGAGTTCACAGCAGCGACGAATGCAATAGGCCATGGCCTGACTGTCGAGAGTCAGTAATTTCTCTATATTGTCTTCAAGCCAACTAAAGAACTCACCGTCCAGAATGATGCCGTATTTAATGACTTCAGCCAGACCAGCACAGAGCTCTTGAGTCGGCAGGGTTTTCAGACAATTTAGGTCGACAACCACAGAAACCGGTTGATAAAACGCGCCGATCATGTTTTTGCCGAGAAGATGGTTGACTCCTGTTTTTCCGCCGACGGAAGAGTCAACCTGAGAAAGTAGGGTGGTGGGTACCTGGATGAAACGAGTGCCGCGTTGGTAACTGGCTGCGGCAAACCCCGTCATATCACCGATTACACCACCACCGAGAGCGATAAGTGTTGTGTCACGACCATGATTATTTTCCAGTAGTGCGGAAAATATGTCATTGAGCACAAAAAGCGATTTGTGCTGTTCTCCGTCAGGCAAGATAACCTCATTTACCCGAAGATCCATTCCCTCCAATGTGGATTTCACCTGTTCAAGATACAGGGGGGCAAGCGTTTCATTGGTCACAATCATGACTTGTTGGCCGGCTTGCAGGGGCTTGAATGCCTCATTGGTAGAAAATAGCCCTTCGGCTATGGTAATTGGATAGCTTCTTTCACCTAACGTAACAGTCACTTGTTCCATATCAGCTTTCGCCTTATCGTTTGCCGCAGTGCGGAACCGCTATAATCAGTTTTTTTCCAATAATTCAATGATTTGGTTAGCGACGACTTTGGCGCTTTGCTCATCCGTACGAATAGTCACGTCAGCAATTTCCTCATAAAGAGGGTTACGCTCATCAGCCAAATTTTCTAAAACTTCACGTGCTGGTGCATCAACCTGAAGTAAAGGGCGTTTTTTATCGCGCTGGGTACGAGCTAACTGTTTTTCGATGGTGGTTTCTAAATAAACAACAACACCACGGGCAGACAAGCGGTTGCGGGTTTCTTTTGATTTAACTGAACCCCCTCCGGTAGCCAATACGATGCCTTGTTTTTCAGTCAGTTCGTTAATAATTTTTTCTTCGCGGTCGCGGAAGCCTTCTTCGCCTTCCACATCAAATACCCAGCCCACGTCAGCTCCGGTACGTCGCTCAATTTCTTGATCAGAGTCGTAAAACTCCATATTGAGTTGCTGAGCTAACTGACGACCAATAGTGCTTTTGCCGGCACCCATAGGCCCAACCAGAAAGATATTACGTTTCTCTGCCATGTTTTTGGTATTACTAAGACTATTTGTTAATGATAACCCGCCCCGCCAATCAGATTAGCAGCGGGACCTAAACTGAAACCTCATGAGTGAGAATGTGAGATCAGATAGGAAAATTATCTCAGCACATCAACCTGTATTGCAACTATATAAATCTGGCATGAGCTTCCTGCCATTTAGCTCGTGCTTTTGTCGGTTGATTGAGAGTCTATTGAGTATATACCTTTCATCTTTCAAATTGCTGCTTTTTTGGCTGCGCTCGTTCACTCCAGTCACATAATTAGCTATGTTTCCGGGGATTTGTTCGCCACAACTTGAAATCTATCAGACATAGACTCCTGCTTAATAATGTCAGACCTGCTCACTCAATTAGGTAATCCTTGTATGCTAAATTACTCTCAGCGTCAAATCCATAAACAGGCCAGACCAAGGATAATAGCTGATAATATGATAAGAAAAACGTAATTTCTTTGTCTAACTAACTGATATTTATGTTTTATTTATTTGATGGTTAAATATTGGTCAATTGAGGTGTAATAAAAATTACGAGTTCCCTCCGGCTGTGTTGTTCTCCTTTTTGATTAAATAATGTACCCAGAAGTGGAATTTCTGATAAGTAAGGAACTTTTTGTACGCTGGCGCTTTTTTTCTGTTGAAAGATACCTCCCAAGATCAACGTTTCTCCATTCCTGACCGTAACCTGAGTAATAATTTCTTGTTTATCAATAGCCAGATTTTCATTTCCTCCCTGATTAATAGGAAAGCCCGGAGCATTCTGGCTGATTTTCAGTGCCAGCCGGATTTTCCCCTCCCTCAATATATGTGGGGTCACCTCCATGCCTAATACAGCCTCTTTAAACTGAATCGTTGTTTTGTCTTTGTCCTGAATGACATAAGGAATATCAGAACCTTGCTTGATACTGGCTGGTTGCTGATGAGAAGCGGTCAATCGTGGGCTGGCAATAATATCGAGTTGCTTCTCCTGCTCCAATGCGCTGAGTTCCATTTCCAATAGGTTTGCATGGATGCGGGCGGTATTTAATACCAATCGGTGGCGTTGATTGCCCGCTGGCTGATGCAGATTCAGCCGGTTTAGCCCTGTTGAACGATTCAGTGGATCGACGGTGATGCCCCAATGAATACCCAATTCATGCAATGCTTCCCTGCTGGTGGTAACGATATGGGCAGTAATCTGCACTTGCTGTTGTGGTGTATCGACCTCCTTCAGCCAGTTTTTAATGCGAGTAATGGCATCAAACTTATCTTCCAATATCAGGCTGTTGGTTAAGGGATCATGTTCAACTTTCCCCCATTTTGTCAGTAGAGCCGGAAGGTTTTTCTGCAATTGTTCGGCTATTTGTCCGGCATCGGCATATTGCAGGGTAATGACCTGATATTCGATCTCTTGCTCATCCTGCTCTGCGGGGGTGAAAGCAGCGTCATCCTCTATTGGATTTGCAGGAGGCAGAAATGGGTTTCTTACCGGCATTTCGAAAGTTGAATTTTCTTCTGCAATACTGTCTTCTGCAATACTGTCTTCTGCAATACTGTCTTCTGCAATACTGTCTTCTGTAATACTTCCTTCTGTAAAGTTTTCCACTGCAAAACAGTATGTTGATAGTGAGAGTCCGGTTAGTAAGATAAAAGAGTATCTGTTCATTATTTATCCTCATGGACAGGTATCGGCCGTACCTTGTTTGGCCGAGTCATATTTGGCAAAGCAGTGTCTGATAAAGCCATCTCCGATAAGGCAATTTCTGATAAAACCATACGGACAGTCAGCAAGTCACCGGCGGGAATGATCGTGAGATGTTTAATCAGCAATGGAGGTTGTAGTTGCTGAATTTCATTCAAGAAATGAAGAAATTGGTCATAATTCAGTGACAGCATGAGATGCCAGAGAACGTGATTATTTTCTCTGAGACTTTTCCACTCCACGAGCTGGCTGCCAGACCGAATTAGTGGTAAATGCAGGCGTTTGAGTACGGTAGTGTGTTCGGTAGCCTCGTGATTGTTTTGACCTAGCTCTGATGTCATTTGCTGAATTTGTTTCTGGAGCTCAGACAGAGGTGGCAATTCACTAAGCCGCTGTTTAGATAGCTTTGCATTGTGTTTCTGCTCCGTAATACTGCTCTGGAGAGTGTGGAGCTTATGCTGATTATCCTGCCAGACAAAAAAATAGAATCCCAACAACAGGGGGATGGTGATTAACTGCTGCAAGCAAAGTAACTGCCACGCAGGGCGATGGAACCATTCAAGATAATTATTTTCCACCGGACTCCCCCATCAGCCAATCGGCATCAATGGTAAAGACCTTGAGTTGATCCTCGGTTGTTGTCATTTTTTTTAGTTGTACATTGATCAGCGAGGTGTCACCCGTCAGGCTATCCAGCATATCGGAGATATCCATGTAGTTTTGGCTACTTTGACTATTTTGACTACGGGCGGAAAAAACTAGCTGGCCACTGTCGTCGCTGAATGCCGTTAACCAGATTTTTTCCGGTAACAACTGGGGAAGTTGACGAAATAGCTGCAAATATCGTTGATTCTGTTCCATGAATGCCCGTTTTTTCCTTACATGCAGAGTCAGCTGTTGATGATGTAGCATCACTTGATCAGTTTCTCTGATAGATTGTTGAAATTGATCTAATTGGTGCTCAAATTTCGTTAATTGTCCGTGATTTTGTTCAATTTGGTTTGTTTGTTGGGTATAGATGAATACCAATGCGACAGCCCACAATGTCATTTGCAGACAGAATAGATACCCCCATTTTCGGCATTGACGCTTCAGCGCTTTTTGTCGCCAGGGTAAAAAATTGACCTGATACATTATTATTGGTCATCCGGCCTGAGAGCCAAACCTGCGGCAATAATATAAGCATTTATTTTGTCTGGTAACGGAGCCTGATAATGGCGGAATGCGGCTAAAATCTGCCACAAATTAGCTGATTCTGCTGATGCAGCCCTCGTTTTGGTTGATAGAATTTGTTCTTCATCACTGTAATAAATCGCGTAGCCTTCCGTTTCGGGCGTAATGGGTAACTGGTTGATGATTTGAGCTAAATTGGGATGCAATTGTGATGTTATCAGCCCATAGCTAAAAGGATGATTGGCGGGAGAAATCCATAGCCAATCTGTCGTGCGTTTGTGTATTAACCAACTTTCGTCAGGCACTCCCGCGAATCTGGCAATATAACGTAACACACAGGGAGCAATATCAATGGCGTCCAGGGGTAAATCGATATCTGCGAATAAACTCTGCCAGAGGTTGAGATCTTTTTGACGGATAGCGCTGATATAAACTTGCTGATTATGTACACGATAGTCCAATGCAAGATCACTGACAGGAAATTGTTTTTCGGCATTAGCATGCACAAACCAACCGAGTTCTGGCTCCTGCAATGCAGTATGGCTGGGCAAGGCTATCTGTTTTTGCAAGGTTTGTTGAACAGGGAGAGCCAATCTTAAGCTAAGATTTTTAGGTAATGTTTTCCTCCATTGCATTAAAATATTAAGTAGTTTTTCAGGATGCTGTAGTCTCCCTCCTGAGATAATCTGGTTCGATAAGCTATATTGCCAGCAATGTCGAAGTTGCCAGCCGTCACGACGTTTAATGGCTGCGAGAGCTCGGATGTAATGATCTTGGACATCCAGTCCGATATACCATTTAGATGGATACATATAATGATCTCCCTATCGACTAACTACTAATGAAAAGCTGTATTGATGAAAGGTCATATCCATAGTGCTGTATAGCCTTTATACTAAGTCCTTTCTACTGAGCCTTTTATACTACGTACTGATCGTTTATAAACTGCCCGATTAACATGGCGTGAGAAATTTCAGGTGAAGTTCATAAAGTATTTTTTGATCCTTATCGTTGTTTGCATTTTATTGGGAACCGCCTCGATTTTTGGTTTATACAAATATATCGAGCCACAGTTACCCGATGTTGCGACCTTAAAGGATGTCCGATTACAAACACCAATGCAGGTGTTCAGTGCTGATGGCGAGCTTATTGCCCAATATGGTGAAAAACGCCGTTTGCCCCTTGCCTTGTCCGAAATGCCCCCCCTAATGTTGAAAGCCTTTATTGCCACGGAAGATAGCCGTTTTTATGAACATCACGGTGTCGATCCGATCGGGGTTATCAGGGCTGTTTCTGTGGTCATGACTTCCGGTCATGCTTCTCAGGGAGCGAGTACGATTACTCAGCAGCTTGCGAGGAATTTTTTCCTTAGCCCGGAAAAGACACTGATACGTAAGGCGAAAGAAGCGTTTCTGGCGATTAAGATCGAACAGTTGCTGACAAAGGATGAAATTCTTGAGTTGTATCTCAACAAGATCTACCTGGGTTATCGTGCTTATGGTGTTGGTGCTGCGGCCCATGTCTATTTTGGCAAGACAGTCAATGAGCTGACGCTGAGTGAGATGGCGATGATTGCCGGACTGCCGAAAGCACCTTCTACGTTTAACCCGCTTTATTCCCATGACAGGGCGGTCAATCGCCGCAATGTGGTATTGGGAAGGATGCTGGAAGAGGGATATATCACTCAGCGTCAGTATAACGAAGCCAGAGAAGAGAAACTGGTTGCTCGTTATCATGGCCCGCAGATTGTTTTTTCTGCGCCTTATCTGACTGAAATGGCCCGTCAGGAAATGATTAACCGTTATGGTGAAAACGCCTATACCGATGGCTATAAGGTCTATACCACCATTACGCACAAAGCCCAGTTGGCGGCTGTGGATGCTGTTCGCACCAATGTGATTGATTATGATGTCCGTCATGGTTATCGCGGTGCTCAGGAAGTGTTATGGAAATCTAACCAGTCAGCATGGAGCCAGACACAGATTATCGATAAGCTGAAAACCTTGCCTAAATATGGCCCTCTGCTGCCTGCCGTTGTGACAAAATCCGGCGCTAACCAAGCGGAAGTGATGCTGGTGGATGGCAGTAAAGTTGAGCTGACTATGGCGGGTGTTCGCTGGGCCCGTCCGTTCAAAACAGACAGTCTGCAAGGGGCAGCCCCGCATAGCATCAATGAAGTCATTCATGCAGGTGAACAGATTTGGGTCAGAAAGGTCAATGACATCTGGTGGCTGGCACAGCTCCCTGATGTTAATGCGGCACTGGTTTCCATCAATCCTCTCAATGGTGCGGTAGAAGCATTGGTGGGCGGATTTGATTTTGAGCTGAGTAAGTTTAACCGCGTGACCCAATCCCTGCGTCAGGTTGGTTCCAACATCAAGCCATTCCTGTATACCGCTGCGATGGATAAAGGTCTGACGTTGGCATCACTGCTGAATGATGCGCCCATCAGCCGTTGGGATGCGGGAGCCGGAACGGATTGGCGTCCGAAAAACTCACCGCCGACTTACGATGGACCGGTTCGTCTGCGTCAGGGATTGGGACAATCCAAGAACGTGGTGATGGTTCGTGCCATGCGCGCAATGGGTGTGGACTACGCGGCTGATTATCTGAAACGCTTCGGATTACCGGGTGAAAATGTTGTTCGTACTGAATCTTTGGCGTTGGGTTCTCCTTCCTTTACCCCGATGCAGTTAGTTCGCGGTTATGCGGTGATGGCGAATGGCGGTTACTTGGTTGATCCTTACTTCATCAACAAAATTGAAAATGATGAAGGAAAAGTGTTGTTTGAAGCCAAACCTAAAATTGCTTGCCCGCAATGTACAAACATTCCGGTGATTTATGGTGATACGGCGCGTTCCATCGAATTGTCCGAAGATTCCATTGAGAACGTAGCCCATTCTGACGTTCCACAAAACTCGGCTCTGCCACCTCAACCTGATCTGGAAAGTATTTCGACAAATACTAATGTTGATGACCAGCAATATGCGCCTCATGTTATCAGCACACCACTGGCATTCCTGATCCATGATGCCTTGAATACCAATGTCTTTGGTGAACCGGGTTGGATGGGAACGGGATGGCGCGCTGCCCGTGATTTGAAGCGTCGGGATATCGGCGGTAAAACAGGAACGACCAACAGTTCGAAAGACGCGTGGTTCTCCGGTTACGGCCCGGATATAGTTGCGACAGCCTGGATTGGTTTCGATGAGCACAGCAGGAGTCTGGGACGCACTCCGGTATTAAAAGGTGAGGGTGGTGCGAAAACAGCCCAGCCAATTTGGGATGATTTCATGAAAGCGGCACTGGAAGGTGTTCCTGTGAAAATGATGGAACCACCTGCTGGCATTGTTTCTGTCACGATTGATCGGGTGACGGGTAAGTTACCCAACGGTGGCGGCAATACCCGCAAGGAATATTTCATTGAAGGTACCCAGCCGATGGAATATGTAACGCCGGAAGTGGGAACAACGGTCACCGAGAATGGTGAAAGCCATGAGTTGTTCTGATTGATTTTCACATAGCAACATCATGTGAACTAAATGTGAACTGTCTAGTCCTGATATACGTTGACACTATTTTTACTTAACGCCTGATAATGGACTTCATCGGGCGTTTTATATTTTAGCGC
>NZ_VCDP01000018.1:0-48825 GCF_033949345.1 Xenorhabdus littoralis | reverse complement strand
GACCGTGCTCATAATGTGCGGGTGATTGACGACAGCCGCTGGGGACAAACTCATGAGTTTAAAACTGTGTTCACCCTGACGTTTGCGATTTTTGCCCTGAATTTCCTGACCTTCTGGTGGGAGCTGGCGCGCTGGCTGGACAGTCATCTGCTGGATGCCCTGTACGGCTCAGACACCCACAGTCTGTTTAATCTGGCGGACATGCAGAACACCTCGGATGATTTAATCATGGGACTGGTGATGCGGACGTTGTTTATTGTGTTGCCGATGGTCTGGCTGGAGGCAATGGCCTGGGCCGGGGTACGGATGGGCGATGTGGGCGGCATGATGAGTCAGGGCGTCGGGCAGGTCCGGCAATCCGCCGGCATGTTCGGTCAGATGGTGATGCAGAAGATGATGTCGAAAGGAAAATAGTTAAACCGGGAGAAAATGTCAGGGAGAGGAGCTGGTCTGAATTTATCCGAAACTTTTGTCAAGACACTATAGAGATAAATAAAAGCATGACTTCATATGAGTGCCTTGAAAAGGTTCATCATTAAGTTCCAGAATATGAATTTAATATAAGAATTATTATTCTGTTAAAAACTCTTCAATTCTCTTTTTATCAACAATAAGAAAATAATCTTTAGATTCTTTAATTAGTCCTGTCCTAAGAAAAAAATTCATAAAATATCCGACCCGAGATCGGGTTGTACCTACCATATAAGATAGATCCTGATAAGAAATTTTATTCTTAATTGACGATATATTGTCATTTCGAATTTCTGAAGCCATCCTCATTAAAGAATAGGCTAATCTTTTCTCACTATTAAGAAGAACAAAACTAGAAATTGTCTTCTGGTGCTCTATGATTTCACTTGACATATAAATAAAAAAGTAATAAAGCAATTCTTTGTCTCTTATTTCTTCCAAAAATGAGGAAAAATTTATTCTTTTTACTACGCAATCAACTAAGGCAATCGCCGTTTCAGGGATAACAATATCAGATAGACCACTTTGACCAAAAAAATCGCCTTCCTTATAAAAACCAATGTTACATATTCTGCCATCTTCGGTTTGAAAAGATACTTTAACATGACCTTTTTCTATAAAATAGAAATTCCCCCTTCCTCCACTAATATATATATATTCATTTTTGTAAAACTTTATACTCTTTACAGAAGAACTGTCACTACGAATAAAGTCAATAATACTACTATTGAGATTGTCAGCACTATTACTCATGACTATAATTCCTTTCTTTAATTAAATTTATTTTTCATGAAAAAATGTAACATTCACTCGTCACCATTGATAAATAGAAACTAAATCATTAACTGTTTTTTGTGGGTGACTATTTTTTAATTTGACCAATAAAAGAAAAAATAGTGGCTCATATTGTTAAAAATTTAAATTCTGCTCTCACTCCATATGTCAAAATAGAGGCGGTGAAAGGTTGAAGTAATTCATTATCATCTTAGGTTATCATACAAAATAATTAGCTTTATTTGACTTTTCGATAAACGTAACTTATAAGCTGGCGGTAGGATGCTCAATATTGAGCGCCATGTTATTAACCTCAACTTTTTTTAAGTACTGCGATTCCTAATGGTTAGACTTTTCACTTAGGATGTATAAGTAATTAAGTTCAGGGTATGAGCCTATCTTGATTGGCATTTGAACTAGATATGTCAGTATTGCTCTGTAACTCAACTTTCTTTTACTATAAATGCCTGAATAATTGAGGGAGCGGTTAAATATAATTCGAATTAAATTACATTAACACCATGAATTATAAGATAATCACCTGTAAAATGAAATGAAATAGTGTATTCTAACCATGAATTAAGCACGATGCTACCTCCAACAAAAAGTCGATAATGTTTCGATGTGTTGTTGTATATATTTTTTGATTGGTTGCTAATAATTTTTATTATACCACTTATGTTAGGGATATTGTCATCCCTACAGGGTTGTCTGAATAAAGTACATCCTTAAACCAGAGTTAAGGTTAATTATTGAAAGCATGATCAAAACGTCAAAATCCCCTAATGACGCTATTTTTATCATTGATAATTAATTTTTAAATATGCTTAATTTTGAGCATTTTTCTTTGGAATAGAGCTTATATTTTTATAGGTAACTGGAGGATCTATGATTAAAAGTAAAAAATAGAAGAGGGACACGTGCATGTATGACAGAAAACAAATTGCTATTGTGGGGATATCTTGCCGCTTCCCTGGAAGTTACAATCAAGAGTCATTTTGGGCGTTATATCAAGAAAAAAAATCTGCTATTGTTGAAATTCCTGAATCCAGATGGTCGGTTAGTAAATATTACTCTCCACATTTTGAGAAAAATAAATCTTCAAGTCGTTGGGCAGGCTTAGTAGAAAATTTTGACCGTTTTGATGCCCCTTATTTTAATATCACGCCTCGTGAAGCCGAATTGATGGATCCTCAACAGCGCATCTCTTTGGAATTAGCGGTTGAATGTTTAGAGGACGCGGGTTATGGCGTTTCTGATGTAAAATCTGCGGATATAGGTGTTTTTCTTGGTGTATGTAATTTTGATTATAAGGAACGCCTGGAAAAATCAATAACGAATATTCAGGGGCACCTTTCGACCGGAACTTATACTACTCTCATTCCCAATAGAATTTCTTTCTATTTGGATCTAAAAGGCCCCAGTATCCCTATTGATACGGCATGTTCAAGCGCTTTGGTCGCCCTTTCTTACGCAGTGCAATCTATTCAGGCTGGCGATTGTGAAGCGGCTTTTGTCGGGGGAGTGAGTTACCTATTTAGTCACACTTATTTTGTTGCCTTTTCCCAAGCTGGGATGCTGTCCCGAACCGGAAATTGTAAAACGTTTGATAAACAAGCGGATGGTTATGTTCGTGGAGAAGGCGCAGGTATGCTCCTGATAAAACCGCTTGAAAAGGCGTTGGCAGATAATGACCGGATCTACGGCATCATTGATGCTGTGGCAGTCAATCATGGCGGCCATGTGGCTACAATCACCTCTCCCAGCGCCTATGCTCAGGCGAATGTAATAAAAAAAGCCCTTCAGAAAGCCAATATTTCTGCAAATTCAATTTCCTATATTGAATCTCATGGTACCGGAACACCAAAAGGAGACCCCATTGAGGTTAATGGATTGAAACGTGCATTCCGTGCCCATGCCAAAGAATGCGGAGAAACATTAGGAACGTCTTATTGTGTGCTATCCGGCTCCAAGGCAAATATTGGGCACCTTGAATCGGCTTCGGGGATGGTGGGCTTGATCAAAGGGCTGCTTTCCATTCAGAAGAAACGTTTGTTGCCTTTGTTTCAATTTAATGAATTGAACCCAAAAATCTCTTTGGAGGACAGTCCTTTTCATATCCTCACTGAGGAGTGCGATTGGCAGCCATCAAATGGCGAGATACGGCGCTTTGGCGTGAGTAGTTTTGGGTTCGGTGGCGTTAATAGTCATGCAATTATTTCTGAATATCAGGATAAAAGGTGTTCCAAACTTGAATCGACGACCCGTCTATTGGCATTTTCAGCATCTTCAGATAAGGCATTGCGAGCCTATGCATTGTTGATTTCGACATTCCTTCAGAATACACCGTCAGCTTCAGTGAGTGATTGCGCTTACACGTTAGCCAGAAGAACAAACCTGTCATATCGTGTCGCTTTTACATATCAGACTCGTCAGGAACTGTTAGGAAAGATTGTTGCTTTTGTCAATGGATTAGCCGCTGAAGCATTCCTTGCCGGCCAACATCCCGATAATGAAAAAGTGATGGCTTGGTTGACGGGAGAGCGGGGTAGTCTGAAAGATTTATTTTCAGAAGAGCATCATCGAATCATTTATGTTCCTCCTTACCCTTTTCAGCAAAACACGTATTTTCCCAATGAGCTTGAAGCGAAAAAAGAGGAAATGGTCGAGCAGGAAAAACACCATAGCTCCAACGCATTGTGCAAAATTGAGCCATTATTTTCCCCCGTTCCATCATTTTATGATGAGCTGAATCATGAAGGAAATAAGCCACCCATTATCTTTTCTATGTTAGGGGAAGAACAATCTTCAGCATTGAAAAAACATGTTTCGCCTGAGTGCTATTTTGAACTGCCCAAATTATCGAATGAGGCATCAGCGAATGACTGGCTTGACTGGTATTTAAGTTTTCTGAAACAACTTATCAGTGCCATTGAATCAACAAGGCCGGATTCTTGGATCTTGCTGTCTGACCAAGAAGACATCTGGGGAAATACGCTGTATGCACATGCACTCTCACTTGAAAAAGAGTTTGGGCTCCCTTGTGGTTGGTATCAACTCCATAATATTCCTTTGTCACGTCATATAGAGCAATGCCTTAAATTATTGCAAATACCTGTATCCGCTTCTTTTTGCCGGCGCTTGAATAATGCAACAGAATCAGAGGTTCTCACGCGAGAAGCCTTACGCTATCACGTCAGCGCATTTGCTGAATCAGCGCAACACAGAGAAATCTTCTCCGGTTTTAAACCCACGGTATTGATCAGTGGGGGAGCCGGTGGTTTGGGGCAAGTCTTTGCTAAATATTTAGCAAATACGTTTGAAGCAAATGTGGTGATAATCGGGCGCCGGAAAAAGGATGAACTGCCTGCAAATTGCATGATATCCGAGAAAGGAACGATTGAGTATATTCAGGCGGATTGCAGTCACCGTCAGGCATTGACCGCCGCCATTGAACAGATAGTCACCAAGTATAAAAACATCGATCTCATCATTCACAGTGCAGGAAGCATTGATGATAGGAGCATGTTTTTAAAGACAGAACTGCACGTCAGAAACATTGTTGAAAGCAAAGTGATTGGGTGTGAATTGTTGGATGAACTCACCCGTTCACTGCCTGTTAAACAATTTATTGTGTTCTCTTCAATAACGGCCATGTTAGGGAATCCCGGGCAAACGGATTATGCAGCGGCTAACCATTACCTCGTCGAGTTTGCCCATAACCGTAATAAGAAACTATCGCAAGGGCTGCGGGCTGGGCGAACAACCGCGATCTACTGGCCTTACTGGTTGGATGGCGGTATGAGAATCAATGAATCAGCCTTGTCTATGTTACAGGAAACAACAAGGACTGAACCCCTACTAACCGATGATGGCATCAGGATTTTTCATCATGCACTTATTCATCAGCCGGCAGAACTCTGTGTTGTGGCGGGAGTGGACAATAAAATTGATCATGTGCTCAATCGCCAGCAAGTTGGTCAACCAGTATTGAATGATGGAAAACCGGTATTGAATGATGGAAAACCGTTGGTTTCTGCCATCTTGTCGGTGATTACGGAGATAACAGGATTACGGCCAGAGGATATTGATTTAAAAACACGCTTCTCTGAGATGGGCATCGATTCCATTGCAATGGGGGGGATCTCGCGGGAACTGAGCCTGGCAATGGGATTTCCGATCAGCAACATGGTGTTGGCAAAAAACCCCAGCATACATGCCTTGGTGGAATACCTGAGTCAATCTTCTGAGCAACCCTATCGTGAAGCTGTTTTCCGACATCAGACGCCGGAATTGCCGGCACCATCGCACAATGAAATTGATGAAGGGGATGTTGGCGTGATTGGCATTGATTTACGCATGTGTGGTTCTGAACAGTGGCGTAATGCCTGGCCTTTGTTGAGCGAAAAGGTATTGGCACCGGAAATTTATCCGGAATCGCGCTGGCAGCTATTGCCGGATGAGCTCACCAAAGACATCGAAAGAGAAAAGATAAAGGGATATTTTATTCAGGACAGTTTGGCGTTCGACCATAAATTCTTTGGTATGTCGCGTCGGGAAGCTATGTTGATGGACCCCCAGCATAGGGCCTTGATAGAAAGCGTCTGGTCTGCAATCACGGATGCGGGCTATTCGCCTGCACAATTTAATCAAAAACGCACTGCCGTATTTGTCTGTATTGATGCCAATGATTACGCATTAATCACCGAATTTGATTCATCAATCGATGAGTTCTCAATTGGTTCATCGACACCTTATTTATCGGCTAACCGCTTATCCCATTTGTTCGATTTTAAAGGGCCGAGTGAGATTGTTAACGTTGCTTGTGCCAGTGTTTATTCCGCAGTTGAAAAAGCCCAGGCGTTAATCAACTCAGGTGTCGTGGAACAAGCTGTCATTGCCGCTGCGCAAATCAACTTATTGCCATCCCGATTTAAAGCGTTGCAGAAAAGAAATCTGCTGAGCGCGGATGGCATGGTTAAACCTTTTGATAAGGATGCGCACGGATTTGTTCGTAGCGAAGGGGTCGGCTGCATTCTGTTAAAAAATCTGAAGTTGGCGATTGCGGATGGCGACGAGATTTTGGTCAAAGTCAAAAGTGCGGCGAGTTGGCACGGAGGACAGGGCTATTCCTTTACTGCACCCGATGCCTCTACGCATGTGAATGTCATGGAAACCGCTTTCCGGAGAGCACATGCGGATGTCGAAAAATTACACTATGTTGAAGCTCATGGGATTGCTTCTCATATGGGTGACCTCAGCGAAGCAGAGGCCGTTGCCACATTTTTATCAACGTCAGAACATGCATCTTGTGTGGTCAGTTCAATGAAGTCGAATGTAGGGCACCTTGAAGTCTGCTCCGGCATTGCCGGATTTGTACGGGCAATACTGGCGATTAGACATCAACAGGCACCCGGCATAGCCGGATTGCATGAACTCAATGAAGGAATCGATACCAACCGTCTGCGCATCAAGCGCATCAGCCAGCCATTGAATGCTCTGACAGGCTCCCTTGGTTTGCTGTCATATGGATTGGGCGGAGTGTCTGCATTTGTCCTTTTAGAACCCTTTGTCAATCAAACTGATGAATCTAGAAAAGATCGCATTATTGAAGAGCAAAAATATGGGTTCTGTCTTTCAGCCAATAATGTTGAATCACTAAAACGGTATGTTGCTTCGGTAATAGAACAGATTCACCAATATCGCCATATCACACCGTTATCTCAGCTGATATCGACATTGCGTTTTTATCGCAAGCATTTAGATGTTCGTTTAGCGGTAAACGTCAGCAGTTATGAAGAACTGCTCAGTAAATTGGAGGCATTTTTGGCCGGGCACGCCGTTGAGGGATTACAGACGTCTGTGGGCGGTCAGGGTAATGACGTCATGCTGGCAACCTTGCCAGAAACATTGCGCATGTGGTTAGAGAAAAAAGGAGACGATAAAGAAACAGCCTTTTCCGTGGAGAAACGGAGTTTCTGGCCGAAATACCCGTTTGATCATTCTTCACTGCTTTATGCTGTACCAAAGAAGAAAAATACCAAGCTGAATGAGTCATAAAATACATCAGGATCACAGATTATTCGCGAGAAATAACGATGGAGAATACACGTTATGGAAAGTAAAGTTGAAGATTCAGTCATAAATGCACTTAAAGAGATGATGGCAAAAGCTGTGATGCTAGGTCTATCGTGTTCTGAAGATAAAATGCAGGGCAGCATTTTGCAGGAGAAAAATACCGATATAGTGTCAAAATTAACTTCGCTATATCAATCGACAAATAACTTTCTGGCAGTGGCGGGAATCGATAAATCAGCCGATGAAATACTCCCGCTGTATAACGAAATCATATCTCAACTTCCGGAGGGGAAATGCTGATATGGATAAGTTAGAAGAAATTAAAGATTTTCTTGGCAAAGAAATCATGACGGCGATGTATATGACACCGGATGAGTTAGACCAAAATACGTTATTTTCAAGTTATGGTTTGGAGTCAATAACGTTGGAAAAGATCGTCGCCAACATCAATAAACGATTTCTTATGAGACTCTCGGTACAGGAAATTCTGCCGTACCAGAGCGTTAATAAAGCCGCCAACTTTATTCATTCTGTACTTGAGGGAAAAGTATCATGACAACATCCTCTTCAAATTATGATTATGTGGATCTCCCTGAAAAAGAGCGTCTGGAGTATGAGCGTATCTTTTTTCTCAGGAATTTATTTTTAAAGCCGGATTTGTTTCAGAATGAATTGAAACAAGTTGAACAGCGTATAGCCTCTGAATTGCCCGCTTTAGAATCGGGGTATTCAGCAATAGAAACGTATGAAGTCGGGGAGTTGACTTGGCAGAAACTGGCAAAGATCTACGCTGAAGATATTCGTCCCATTGTCATTAAAGGATTTGCGTCTTCTTTCCCTTGTGGTGAGTTATGGACACCAGAATATTTCAGGGATAACTTCGGCGATTTCCAGCTTTGGTATTCGACGACAGAAAAACTGTTTGAAGAAAACGGCACATCACTGCGTGATTATATTAATGCGGTATTAAACGGTGATGTCAGTCGGGCATACCTTGAAAATTTAAGTGATATTTTTAATAAACACCCCATTTTGCATCAACAAATTGGCATTGATCGCATTGATAACTTTTTAGGTGATTTTGCCTCATACCATAAAATTGCCCAGCTCTTCATTGGGGGACCGGGTACAGGGGCGGTTTACCATTGTGCGAATGAACTGAATTGCTTCCTGAATATTTATGGCCGTAAAGAGTGGATATTTGTTCACCCCAAATATTCAGCGGCTATGTATAGTTCTATGTTCAATAAAGGGATATTTGTGGGCTCATTTGTCAAGCACAATGCACCAGTCAGATATTTAGAAGAACATCAACCCCTTTATAACCGGATACCGAAATTAAGAATTACGCTGGAACCGGGAGACATGTTAATTAACCCCCCTTGGTGGTGGCACGCAATTAATAATCAACCGCCTGTATCAATTGCGATTGCTTCGCGCTGGAAGATTGAAATGCCTTACCAACACCAGAATCCGTTATATGAATTTGTGCAATCCCAAAGAGCGGAAAGGCTCACGTTGGAAGGGAAGAAAATGTCGGAGAACGATGTTGTTGTCCCTGACAGTGAATTACGCAAAAAATATGTCTCTTATAAAGAGATGGGATGGGTGGGGAATTGATTGCTAAACGTGGCATGTCTTTTGGATAAAATTCAAAAACCGTAATATCATAAAGTTTGTTTTTTTAATCCAAAGGCTGATCTCCGGTGAATAAGCACCGCCAACAAAAAGGCAAAGCGAAAGACAAAGGAGATAGCCACAATGCACAAATTAACGATAAGGTAGCCATCTTATGAAAGAATTTAAAGATGATGAAGTTTACTCGGTATTTAATCATTATCCTGAACAGTATCAAAAAATATTATTGACGTTAAGAACATTAATATTTGATATCGCATCAAAAACGGCAGGCGTTGGTTCAATTACTGAGACTTTAAAATGGGGACAACCCAGCTACCTTACTCTTGAAACGGGATCGGGAACCACAATCCGGTTAGATCGTTTCGGCCATTCGCATGTGGCTATCTTTTTTCATTGCCAAACCACATTGGTTGATACGTTCAGGACACTTTTCCCTGAACTGACTTATTCAAAAAATCGGGCAGTTGTTTTAGATCCAAAGGCTGATTTGCCAATAGATGAGTTGAGTCTATGTATTGAGATGGCACTCACATATAAGTTGAGAAAAAGAGATAACAATTTCATTTAGCAAACGGGATGTTAACGATGAAAACATGTACTGTCGCAATGTTTCCCGGACAGGGCGCCCAGTTTCAAGGCATGGGGCGGGATCTGTTCGATAAGTACCAATATCATATGAGAATGGCACAACAGGTATTGGGGTATTCACTCGCTGAAGTGTGTAAAAGTGAAACCGATATTCTTGACAGAACGGAAGTGACGCAACCCGCTCTGTTTGTCATTAACATTCTTGATTACTTAGAAAGTTTGGAAAAACAGGGCATAAGGGCTGAAATATTTGTGGGCCACAGTCTGGGAGAATATTGCGCGTTGTTTGCAGCCGGCGCGTTCAGTTTCGAAACGGCCTTATCTATCGTTCAGGAGCGGGGGCGATGCATGGCGCTTTGTTCTGAGGGTGCGATGGCAGCTGTTATTGGGCTGAAACGAGAACAGGTGGAGGATTTATTATCAGCGTCCAATTTCAGTGACGTAACCATAGCCAATTTTAATTCGCCAAAACAATTTGTTATTTCGGGTGATAAAGTTGAATTGTCTCAATTTAAAGAGAGTGTATTAAAGGCGAAAGGCGTTTATCATCCTTTGCAGGTTAAGGGTGCTTTCCACTCGAAAAGAATGGCAAGTATTTCAGGAAGATTCAAACAATTCCTTGAAAATAGTCATATCTACCCATTGAACGCCCCCGTATTATCTAATGTAACCGCTGATTTTTATCCATTGGATAATCGTGATCAATTAATCGATTTATTGGTCAAGCAATTATCGTCCCCCGTGCGCTGGCAACAATGTATAGAGAAATTACCGGCAGATAAAAATATTATTGGTTTTGAATATGGGCCAAAAAATGTTGTTGGCCCGCTGGCTAAACAAATATTAGGTGAGCGTATTACATTGATGAAATAACGTCGTCATTATTTAAATAAATGGGAGTTTGATAATATTTGTGATAACAAGTTAAAAGTTTATCACCGCTACCTTATTATTTAATAATCGAGTTTGTCTATATATTCATTTTATTATCATTCAAAGATTGCATTTATTTCTTTGAAATAAATCATTGTTATTGCTTGCCAGAATATATCCGATGAATTTCAAAGTACCACCAATAAATTGGCAATTTGAAAGCCGGGGTATATAAAAATAGGAGTGTTATTGATGGAGTATTCTATTATCGGCGTCGCCGCACATTTCGGTGGCGGCGTGTCATTATCTCGTTATTGGCAAACATTGATTAAGGGCGGATCTTTGATTGATGTGATCGGGGAAAAACGCTATCAACTTAATAATTGTCAAACGCCGGTTAAATGGGGGCACAGGGAAAAGATACGCGGCATGTTTATCGAAGATATTGACACGTTCGACAGATATATCTTTCCCCTTTCAGGCTCTGCAATTATGTTTGCTGACCCCAGACAGAGATTATTTCTGCAAACATGTTGGCAACTGCTTGAAGATGCAGGGTTACCGCCTTCAACGCTGTCAGGCAAGAAGGTAGGCGTTTTTGTTGCGCAGGATGGCTGGTATTTAGACGCTTACGTAAACAGAATTCCTGATGAACATCGGGGAAGTCAGGAGTTTATTGTTCCGGGAAACGATCCTTGTTTTTTGGCAAATAGGGTCTCTTTCTTTTTCAACTTCACTGGGCCATCAATTGTTGTAGATACAACCTGTTCAAGCGCGTTTGTTGCTTTGGATACGGCATGTCAGGCACTTGAGTCCGGTGATTGTGATTACGCTATTGTGGGCGGGGTTTCACTGTTTTTGAACCCTTGGAAAAAGGGAGAAACGACCGCAACTCCCTTTGAAACCAGCGCGGAGGGCATTCACAGTTTTTCAGAGAAGGCTTCTGGATACCGAACCTCAGAAGGATGCGCCGCTTTACTTTTGCAAAAAAACAACGAGGCATTGAACCGGCATCACCATGTTTATGGTGTGGTACAAGCCACGGGCCATAATTCAGGCGGTAAAACCAATTCATTTGCCCAACCAAATCAAGAGCAGCAAGTCAGGCTGTTTCAAACGGTATTAAAACGGGCGGATCTTTTGCCTGAGCAGATTCAATATGTGGAAGCGCACGGCGTTGCTTCTCAAATGGGAGATGCGATTGAGGCGAATGCGTTGGTGGATGTTTTTGGCCGTTCGCAGGAGGTTTCGCCCTGCTATGTGAGTACGGTAAAACCCAATATTGGCCATAACCATGCAAGCTCAGGGTTTTACGCCATCATTAAGGGACTTCTGGCTTTCAGGTTTAACCAAATCCCCCTCATCCGCGGATTGGGCAAAACCGGATTGAATACAGGTATTCCGGCAGATACCAAGGGAATTCATTTCCTGACAGAAACGGTGAATTGGTCAAAATCTCAGGAAAATACCCCTCGACATATCTTTTTCAGCAGTTATGGGTTCAGCAATGTGAATGCGGCTATCATCCTGCGGGAAGCGGATAACAAACCTGCCGTCGATATCAATCCCCTTGGGGAAACCGCAACAGAGACGCCGGTAGTGGTGTGCCTGTCCGCAAAGAGTCATGCACAGCTCCGCCAACAGGCAATCAACCTGTATGAAGCCGTGAATGAGCCGGATTTTGCCCAGAATTTCACTCTGTACGATCTTGCTTGGACGCTGAGCACAGGAAGAGAAGCATTCACACATCGTTGGGCAACGATAGTGTCGTCAATGGAACAACTACAGGGCGTATTAAAGGCATTTATCGAATATCCGGAAATAGAACATCCGGCAATATATTTGGGAACACGGGCACAGAACACACGCGGGGAGGCTGTTGCGGCACAGTGTGCAGAACTGGAAGCGGTGATCAACCATGGGATTCAGACCGCGCCATTAGAGGTTGTTGCACAAAGTTGGGTCGCAGGGGCTGATATTGACTGGATGCAGTATTGGGAGTCTTGGGATAGTGCTGAATGGCGCGCCATTCCTTTACCGGCTTACCCGTTTGCCAAAGAAAGCTATTGGATACCCCAAGGTGAAGTCAGCCAGCCTTCGTCTCCGGAAATATCGCTTCAGGAAGATACCCGTCCGTTCATTCATCCATTTGTCCACCAAAACACTTCTGATTTTGCGGAACAACGTTTTAGCACAACATTTTCTGGTGAAGAATTCTGCCTGAAAGGCCATGTGATTCATGGCATCCGCGTGTTGCCGGGAGTGGGGCATTTAGAGCTGGCCCGCGTTGCCGCACACCATTCATTTGGATCAAAACTGCGGGATTTATCAGCAGAGCGGGACAATACAGGGCTTACGTTGAAAAATGTTGTCTGGGCGCAGATTATCGGTGTAATTGATAAGCCTCAGACGACCCATATTCGTTTTATCAATCATGGGAAGGGGGAAGCGGGGTATCAATTATACAGCCGCGCAGAAGAGGAAATCATCCATAATTCCGGTGTCGCTGTACGCAGGGCGCTCACACCTCCCCCTGTCTATGACATTGACAACCTGAAATCCCGATACCGGCAAAACGCGTATTCCCCTAAACGGTACTATGAAATGTACCATGCGCTTGGCTTGTATATGGCGCCGGACTATCAGGGCATTGAAGAGCTTTATGTGGGGATGGATCACATCTTGGCAAAACTGTCGCTGCCCCCATCTCTGGAGCCGACCAGAGAGCAGTTTGTTTTGCACCCTTGCTTGATGGATGGCGCTCTCCTTTCATCCGTTGGGCTATTGATGCGTTTTGGCGATCTCGACAGGCCCATTCCACCTAAGTGCTTAATTCCCTTTGCCCTTGATGAAATCGAATTCCATGACGAAAGCGCCCAATTGCACTGGGCATGGATCAGTTACAGCGCTGACAGCAGTGCCTCAGATCCCTTCCCAAAAGTAGATGTCGATTGTTGTGATATCAACGGCAAGGTATGTATTCGCTTTAAAGGTTTTAGCTGTCGTGGGCTTGGAGCGCAATCGGCCCAACCCGCAGAGGTTGAACCTTACTTATTGCAGCCTCAGTGGAAAAGTCAGGCGTTGCCTTCCGACATACCCTTGCGGCCTTTTACAAAACGCATTGTGTTCTTGTGTGAACTGGAGAACCTTCAACATGCGCCGTTCACTTCTGATACGGGCACCTGTGAGTATATTGTGTTGCCAAAACCTCACCGTGATGAAGGTCTGTTAGGGAGGCAGCAAAACGTCATAACACTGTGCCAAAAAATTAACAGCCTGATTAGCTCTCCTCCCGCAACCCCTATTCTGATTCAGCTTGTATTACCGGAAGCAGAGGTATTACCAGAATATGCCATGGTGACAGCGCTATTAAAAACCGCCTATCAGGGCAATGCCAATTTGTTGAGTCAGACGATTTATTGTGATGATGCAGAAGGGCTGGTGGAAAAACTGTCAAGAGAAACCTCACAGATAAAACATGACGCCATACTGTGGCAATCCGGAGAGCGTTGGATTCCTCATTGGACTGCCTGGTCACCTGAAAACAAGTCACCTGAAAACAAGTCATCTGAAAGTCAGTCAGAGACTTTAACATCCCCTTGGAAAGAACAGGCAGTTTATCTCATTGTTGATGAAGATGGCGGTATGGGGCGCTTTATTGCCAGCGATATCACCGCGCAGACAGACTCAGCCATTGCCATTGTTTTGAAAGAAATTGCCTCGGAAGAAAGTGCCTCAAGCACATCTGAAAAGCATCAATACCAGATCACGAGAGCGTCCAAAACGGCGACCACTGACGGCGGGACAATAACGCTTGATGCATCTGCATTGGCAGCCTTCATCAGCAGAATTGAGCAAAATTTTGGCGCACTGCGGGGCGTATTTTTCTGTGTAGGTAAACGCTTCGCTGTGACTTCGCAGCGCGTAGAGGAAGAAACGGTAAATTCAGTACTTGAACGTTATCAGGGCCTGTCACAGCTGGAAAAGGCCACTCATGGCCTGCCACTTGATTTCTTTGCGGTAATGACTTGCAGGGATGGGGTATTGGGGCACGCGGGCCAACCCATGTTCTCAGCTTATTGTGCGGCGGTGAACAATTTTGCGCGTGGCGGGCAGCCGCGTTATGCGTCAGCACAGCGTCAACGACAAACACTTTCCTTGATCCTTCCCCAACATAACGCTGTGGATGGGGAGGCGCTCATCAGCCATATGGCACTTCGCGCCTTGTATCAGGCTCTGCATGAGAAATTCAGTGGTGAATTAATGCTGATGGAAGGGGGCGCAATAGAACGTTTCAGAACAGAAATGCTGGGCGTTCGCCCGTATTATGAACCGCTATCTTCATCATCTTCATCATCTTCATCAAATCCAAAAAATAATATCAATCCAATTTCCGTGCCGGTGGCTCCGCCAACGCAAGGGAAAATGCAAGCCTCGCCCGCCCTTGAAGCTACGGCGGTGGATGTGATCAAACGGGTTGTGTGCAAAGCGGTCAGCCTGCCTTTGGCCGAAATTGATGCAGAAGCCAGCATGGAGCAATATGGAATAGATTCCATTCTTTCCATCCGTATGACGGAAGCACTGGAACAGTATTTCGGGGTACTTCCCAAAACCCTGTTTTTTGAATATCTCACCATTCGGGAACTGGCGGCTTATTTTGTTGAGCATCATCACCCTGTTTTAGCGGGGTGGGGTCACAACGAGCAACAAAATATCCAACCGGAACCAACGCAATCGGACTCCCGCCTGCCAGTGCAACAGGTTGCCGATAGAACCAAACAACTTGCTTTCTTTCCGGCGAATTCTCCGGTGAATGAGAAGGGCAATACCACAAATACCACAACAGATGCAGGTGACATTGCTATTGTCGGTTTAGCTGGGCGTTTTCCCAAAGCAAGGAACATGCGTGACTTTTGGAAACTCTTGAGGGAAGGGCAGGACTGTATTACCGAGATCCCGTTTGAGCGCTGGGATCACGCCCGCTATTTTGACACGGATAAAACCAAGCGAGGCAAAACCTACGGCAAATGGGGAGGATTCATTGATGGTGTTGATGAATTCGATCCGCTGTTTTTTAACCTATCGCCTCGGGATGCCCGCGTAATGAGTCCGCAGGAGCGATTATTTTTACAATGCGCCTACGAAACCATTGAGGATGCGGGATATAGCCACAGGGCATTAGGTTCCCGTGACTGGACACGGTTGCCTAAAAAGATGGGCGTGTATGTTGGTGTCATGTATGGGGAATATGAGTTTTACAGCATAGAAGCATTGGCAAAAGGACAAGTTCTTGAACAATCCATCGTGACCGGCAGTTTTGGCTCAATAGCAAACCGGGTATCGCATTTCTTTAATATCAACGGTCCCAGCCTTGCCGTCGATACCATGTGCTCTTCCTCACTGACGTCAATTTACCTTGCCTGTCAGGCTCTCAGACAGGGTGACATTGAAATGGCCCTTGCGGGCGGAGTTAATGTTTCAATTCATCCCAATAAGTATTTGATCCTCGGTCAGTCGAAGTTTTTATCTGATGAAGGACGGTGCCAGAGCTTTGGTGAGGGAGGAACGGGATATGTTCCGGCGGAAGGAGTGGGGGCTGTTTTATTGAAACCTTTGGCGAAAGCCATTGAGGATGGCGATCATATTTATGGGGTTATCAAGGGAATAGCGGTCAACCACGGCGGCAAAACCAACGGCTACACAGTGCCTAATCCGATCGCGCAAGCCGAAGTCATTTCTCAGGCAATCCGGTCCGCTAACGTGCACCCGCGAGCCGTCAGCTATATTGAAGCGCATGGCACAGGAACGTCACTTGGCGATCCCATTGAGGTATCCGGCCTTAACCGGGCATTCCAGCCGTATTTGCAACAGAATGACTTGCCAAAGGATGGTACACAAGAGAACGCATTTTGTGCAATCGGATCGGTAAAATCCAATATTGGTCACTGTGAAAGTGCGGCAGGTATTGCAGGGGTTGCCAAAGTCCTCATGCAAATTAAGCACGGGCAGTTAGTGCCTTCTTTGCACAGCCGTGAACTCAACGCCAACATCAATTTTGACGCCACCCCGTTTTATGTACAGCGCGAACTCACCGACTGGAAAAGGCCGCTGTTGGGTGAAATATCGCAAGGCGGGCATGGGCAGCAGATAAACCCATCGGAACACCCCAGAACGGCAGGCATTTCATCATTCGGTGCTGGAGGAACAAATGCGCACCTGATTGTCCAAGAATACATTCAGGATAACGGATTGCATCCCACCTATAATGACGATTGGCCAAAATGGGCGGTGATACCACTCTCCGCAAAAACGCATGAACAGCATCGTGAATTAGCACAATCCCTATCACAGTATGTCAGGGAGCAGGCAAAATGGCATCCGGAAACCGCCGAGGCGGCGTACTTGCACAGTATTGCCTATACCTTGCAGACAGGGCGGGAAGAGATGGAGGAACGGGTTGTCTTTATTGTGGATTCCCTGTCTGCCCTGATTGATGACCTAAAAGGATTCTCGCTGTCTTGTTTACTGCCAAAACATGGCTGGATGGGACGGGTAGACAAATTTAAATACGCCAGACAATCCATAATTCCCGTTTATGCCGGAAAGGGCAGGCATGAAGAAGACTATGCGCAGTTAAGACAGATCGCGGATGCCTGGATCCAAGGGCATGACATTGATTGGCCGTCGTATTATCAATCTCTTCCCAGACGGCCAAACCGCTTAAGTTTACCGACTTATCCTTTTGCCCGAGAAAGATACTGGATACCAGCGTCTGAAGTTCAAGCTGAGACGTTCTCAGAATCAACGGAAGATACCGATTCGGTGGTGTTCTATACCTTAGGCTGGGAGCGGTGTGATATCCGCCAAGGGACATCAGGCGCAGCGGCATCGGGTGACACGGACGTATTTGTCATTGGGCATCTGGATACAGCTTCATTGACTGAGTTGGCCTCGTTATCGGGTGTGGAAAACATCCATTATCTTCATGCTGAAAACGGGACACATACAGATAGCTCGTATTCCGCTGCTTTGTCGGATCTTGTTCTGCGATTGGTTGATTATTGTCAGCAGCGAATTCGCTCCGGTCAAACATTGCCATCGCGGATAGCGGTTTTTGCGCCGTGGAAAGAGCGCGGCTTGCCTTACCGCGCTTTGCTGGGGGCACTGCGAACGATCAGTATGGAGTTTCCTTCGGTACAGACGAAGCTGATTCTGGATGCCGCATTGGAAAGCGCAGACAGCGAAATGGAAAGTGCAGACAGCGAAACTTTCTGCCGACATGCTGAAAAAGAACTCCTTTCTTTAAACTCCGTTTTGTCAAACAAAGATAAAGCGAGTGCCGTGCTCTATCAGAAAGAGGGAGATCGTTTTGTCTGGCGTCCAAAAGTGGTAGAGCCGGCATCCTTAATGAATCTTCCCTCCTTGTTTCATCGTGAATGGTTTCATCGTGAATGCCGAGTGGTGTGGATCACGGGGGGCCTGGGCGGATTGGGATACCAGATTGCACAGTATATCGGGGCAAAAACAGGGGCATCCCTTGTGCTGTCAGGGCGTGCTGCGATTGATGCCGATAAAGAAGCCCGACTGAATATGCTGAGAAAGCGCGGCATAAAAGCAGAATATATGCAGTGCGATGTCAGCAACCGTGAGGCACTGGAAAAAACCCTGATGCAGATCCGCCAGCGTTTTGGTGCCTTGCACGGCGTCATTCATTGTGCCGGGGTGATCCACGATGCGCTGATTATCAATAAAACCGGGGAAGAGATTGAGCGGGTGATCGCCACGAAAGCCTCGGCGGCCTGTCTGATTGATGATGTGACTCAATATGAACCTCTGGCGTTTTTTGTCATGTTCTCTTCACTGGCCTCTCTGGGGAATATCGGTCAGATAGATTACGCGGCGGCAAACGCCTTTCTGGATAATTTTGCGGAGTATCGTGAGGAGTGGGTTCGGAAAAATAAAAGAAGCGGAAAAAGCCTGTCAATTAACTGGCCGCTTTGGCAGGAAGGCGGCATGAACGTGACCCAAAGGGGTCAAAAGCAGATGTTTGATACCTTTGGGATTGTGCCTCTGGACACAAAAACTGCACTGGAAACACTGGAAATCGCACTTCGTTCACCTTTCTCTCAATTTGGCGTGATGAAGGGGGACGCTCAAAAGATCGCAGATTATCTGGGATCCACTGTTGATTCTTCATCTGATGCACTTCTGCCAGAACCGGAAAAACACGCATTATCCCATGAAGTGGATAGTGAACTAACCCAGCATAAAGCAGAATCGGTGAAAGCCATTGCGGACATTGTTGCCGATAAACTCGCTGAACTCTTGGGGATGCGCGGTGAGGCGATCGATATCCACCGGCAGTTTGGTGACTATGGCATGGATTCTGTCGGGTTGATTGAATTGGCGGAGTACATTAACGCCCGTTTTGAGGTTACGTTGTCGCAGGCGAACTTGTTAGAGTTCAACACGCTGAACCGTGTGACAGAACATCTGGCTCAGCTTTTGCCACAGCAATCCCCTTTAACCTCTTCTGCCACACCCTCACCGGCAATGCCCATTTCTGCCACGTTAACCCCGTTTGCCATTGTGGGATATGACTGTATGTTTCCCGGTGCCAAGAATGCGGAAGAATACTGGCAGAACATCGTGCAGAAAACCATTTCTATTCAGGGCATCACGCCGGAAGCGTGGAAACGGCGTCACATTATCACACCGTCCGCTAAGGAAGAGGCGGTAAGGCGTATGCAATCCTCCGGCTTTTTGCAGGATATCGACCAGTTTGATGCCAAATTCTGGGGTATTGATGCAGAAACAGCAAAACAAATGGATCCACAGCAACGCCTGTTGATGCAGTGTATCTGGCGATGCATTGAGCATGGGGGCTATGATCTGGAAGACCTCACGCAGCGCAAGGTCGGATTATTTGTTGCTGTTGACTCCACCGACTACAAATCCCTGATCAAGGATCATTCTCTGATCAACCATGTCGAAGAATGTGGCGGATTACAAGCTGGCCTCAGTCTGGGCATGATGGTGAATCAGATCTCTTATTTCTTCAACTTTACGGGACCCAGTGAAGTTGTCGATAACGCCTGCGCCAGTGTGTTTGTCGCTTTGCAAAAAGCCCGACAGGCAATTTTACAGGGAGATTGTGACGTCGCCATTGTTGCGGGAGTGAAAGTCATCCTTGATTTTATGGAGTTTTATATTCGGGATCAGGGCGGCATTCTCAGCCAGTCCGGCAAAATGGCACCTTTTGACCACATGGCCGATGGTTATATTCGGGGCGAGGGCGTAGGCGCTGTCATGATTAAGCCCCTGGAGCAGGCCCGCCTTGCCCATGATCCTGTTCGGGCAATCATCAGGGGGGTGGGTATTTCCCACAACGGCCGGAACGCTTTCTCGTCAATGGCACCGAGTATTGAAAAGCAAGAAGAGAACATCAGAAATACCTATCAGTCAGCGGGTATCGATCCCCATTCTGTTGACTATATTGAAGCCCACGGCTCTGCGACCCAATTTAATGACATCAGTGAACTTGCTGCATTCAAAAAGGTTTTTTCAACCCATAAGGCGGTGTCACACCGTTGTGTCATCAGTGCGGTGAAAGGCAACATTGGTCATTTGGAAGCCGCTTCGGGTATGGCATCCCTGATTAAAGTGATATTGGCAATGAAACATGGTGTCATCCCGCCCATTGCTTCTTTCTCTCAATTGCACCCGTCGATTTTTATTGAAAATACGCCCTTATTTTTGCCGCGTGAGCCAGTTCCTTGGCAACACGTGGAGTCAGGCACAACCGAGCCAAGACGCGCCGGATTGAATTCCATCGGGATCACGGGGGTAAATGCGCACGTCATTCTGGAAGAGTCCTATCCGTATCCGTCAGGCTCGTCGGTTCCTTCCCAAGGGGACGAATACTTTTTAATTCCTGTCTCGGCGAAATCCCCAGAAACCTTAAATGTTTATCTGAATCAGTGGCTGGATTATGTGCGTCAGCAAAAATTATCCCGCACTGATGACGCACTGACGCTAAGGCACTTTGCATACAGCGCCCAGACCGGCCGCTCGGATATGCCATTCCGCGTAGCCATCATCGTTAATGATTTAGAAAAACTTATCACGACGCTGGAATGGATCCTCACGGAGAAAAAGGGGGCAGCAATAGAGGGTGTGAGTGCGGTGGGTGAAGTTTCTCCCAAAAGTCGTCCTCCCAAAAAGTACGTGGAATTTTCCACCGCATTACCGGTGTTGAAACAACTGGCAGACGATTGGGTTGCTGGCGCTTGCATAGATTGGCAAGGGTTTGCCCGTGATCAGGGGGTATACGTTGATATTCCCGGTTATCCGTTTGATGAACAGAAATATTGGTTTTTTGCAGAGTAGTGCATTGAAAAAGGAATAGAGAGATGAATGAGAAAAACATGTTACTGGAATCACTGAAAACCATAGCGAAAGCAGTCTTGCAACAAAGCGGTGATATTCGCACTGATGTACATATTCAGGAGCTGGGATTTGATTCTAAATCACTGGTCATCTTTACGGATAAGATCTCCGCTGTTCTGGATGCAGAAATCCACCCCGGAGTTTTGTTTGAGTTCACAACGCTGGAGAAATTTGCGGACTACCTGATTGATTATCAGGCGACAGCCGTTGCGCAATGGCGGGCGGCCTCAACCCCAGTTGAGTTAACGGAGAAAGCAGATGAAAACGCCGGCCGGAGGGCTGGCTGTGCTGAAAATATGGAGCATGACGCTTACATGGCAGGCATGGGACGGGACATCAAACAGCACCTTCCTGTCATCATTGGTGGCGGCATAGCCGGTATGCTAATCAGCCACCAGCTTGCTCAGGATAAGATCCCTCATCTCATCGTAGGCAAACCAGAAATTGGTGATACCCCCAAATTGGGTGAATCCATGACAGAAGTGGTGAGCCTTGAATTTGCCCGGCGCTTTAAAGCGTTGTCCCGCTATTTCTATTCCAAAGAGTTCACCCCGTTTTATATGGGAGAGCTGGTTGCTGGATTGCGATTCCATTTTTTCGAATCTCTGGCCTCCCTTTTCATGGAAGAAGATATGCCGAAGCACTTCATTCACATTGACAGACTGGGGTTTGATAAGGCCCTTTATGATGAAGTGATTGCCGCGCCGGAATGCACTTGGGTTGAAGCCTTCGTCGAACATATTGAATATGCAGGGGAGAGTGACAGGGTGGAGTTGCTCCACCTCTCAGACGGGCAGATTATTCACCCCTCTTATGTCTGGGATTGTACCAACCACATTCGCCTATTGGGCCGCAAAATCGGACTTACATACACTGAGCTCGACAGTCGCAGGCAAGTGATTTTTACCCATTATTATCAAAAAGCGGGAAGCACACTGTGTGATGCAGACTCACTTCCTTGGCTTCACGCAACATCTTTATTGAGTGCGGATGAAGAGTTTGATCAGTTAAAGGGGGTTTCTTGGTTGATACCCATGGGCAGTTATGTCTCCGTTGGCATCAGTATGTTGCCTGAAGATATTCGGGATCGCACGGCGGAAGAAATTATTGCCTTGCTGACAAAAGCCTATAAGAGGCGGGGAACCGATTATTCAAAACATTTCACCTGCCGGCGGGAAATCGTCAGCCTGCCGACACAGCATTTCACGCATGAGCGATTCAGTGGAAAGAACTGGGCGCTGGTGGGCGGAAGCGGGATCAGTACGTGGTTTACTTCCGGCTCTAATTTAAGTATCGCAACCTTTATGTCCTCCATTGCATCAAAAATCATCCAATCACCTGAAATATATGGTGAATATTACGAAACCCATGTCCGTGGCTTTGTAAAAACCCAGACGATTTATGACACCTTCATGGAATCGAATATTGGCGCAGTAGACGCCCTCAAGTTTTTGAGCGGGGTTGTTGAACAGGCCAGAAGCCGCATTACCTCTTTCTTCCTGCTTGATGAGATCGATGGGAAAAACAGCGGTCACGTTGCCCGTGAGCTTTGGCAGGAGGATATCGCCATTGACAAAGAATACTTCGATTTTCTCAGGCAGATAGCAACACATGCCCGCCCTGAAGATCGCCAACAGCAGACCGCGTTGATATTTCAGAAACTCATGCAATTGAAATCAACCGAACAGCAGGTGCGGCTGCCTTACTTGAAAGACAGCAAAGTAAGACAGGAAAAACCGCAATTATTCATATAATTATGTGATGGATGGCATTCTATGACCGATAAAACGACTTGGCTACTGCAACACCCGTATTCGGCATTTGTTCTGGGATTGAAAGCGGCATGGGAAGGTGGCTTGTCTTCTGATGCGTTTGATCAGCTGTTTGCTCAAACCTGTGTTTGTCACATGCAGGGCCATGAGTTGAATGGCGCTCAGGCGTTACAGGCATTCATTCAGTCTGTCAGACTGAATATTGCCAATTTAACCCTGATCCCAGAAAACGTTATTGTTCAGGATGACATCCTGTATCTCTTTCACCGCTGGAAAGCAGACAGCTGGCATGAGGATGTGATTTCGGGTGGGGAATACGCTAACTTTTGTCTGGTTGCCATTCGCCTGCGTGACGGAAAAATAGCGGAGCTATGGCAACAAACCCAGAACTTTCTTTTTCTGCATGGTAGCGCCCTTTCTGAAGAGCGCTTGCCTTACCCTGTCTGGCAACATTCTTTGCTGGTTAAAGAAAACGGGAACCTGCATGTCGCCCGTGATGAACAGTCCGTGCGAATGAGTGAACGGGCCAAGCAGCTTATTGATTGTGTCTTTGGTCATGGTGCCTTGCGGCGGATTGACAGCCTGCTGCACCCAGAACTGACATTTCATAATGGCGATGTCACCGGTCATGGAATTGCTGAGTGGAAAAGTTTCATTTATGCATTGCGGACAGCGATAGGGGAGGAAGGCGTAGAGCTCTTCGATGAATTATTTATTCGTGATGGCAATTCGATAACCCTATTTGTCCGCATAGGATTGCCGCATGCCTCTTCCTTTGTGCTATCCAGCTTGAATGGCATGTGGTGCATGTTGAAGCTGGAGATGGACGATAGCCGCATTACAAAAATTCAAACTTATCCTGAAAACTACCTGTTTTTTCTGGGGCTTGATTTCTCTCAGCATGAAACGCGCCTGAAACAGCTCTTTCGCGGACACAGGCCGGAATTGGAGACAAAATCCCGACTGAAAGACCACGCAGGGGTAAAGACGTCATCATCACCCGAACCTGTGCAGAATGAACAAGTTGCGGTGGTTGGGATAGCAGGACGTTTTCCGCAGGCGGATTCAGTGGTGCAGTTCTGGCAGAACCTGATTGCAGGGAAGACCGCTTTCTCGGCGTTTCCGGAGGAACGTCCGTGGTTGTCTGCGGGAACGGTTATCCGTTCCGGCGGGTTTATTAATGACATTTTCCGGTTTGATGAACAATACTTCCAGATCCCGCCTTCGGTGGCACAGTATATGGATCCGCAGCATCGTCAGTTGCTTGAAGTCATTGTCCAAAGTATTGAAGACAGCGGCCACGCCAATCAGGATGTGAGCGGGGATCGTACCGCGCTCTTTGTTGCAGCCTTATCCAATGATTATGAAAAGTTGCTCAGGGATAAGGGTGTCGAGGAGAACTTCTATTATTGGGCCGGTAATGAACCGGCCATGTCATCAGGCCGGATAGCCCGTTTTCTGGATATTCAGGGGCCTACCCAATTCATTAATACCGAATGTACAGGCGGGAGCACGGCATTGCTTGGGGCGTGTGGGTTGATTCGCTCAGGGCAGGTCGATCAGGCCATTGTCAGTGCAACCAGTCTTTTCCTGCATCCTTATGGTTTTATTGCCCGTGAGGAGGGGATTTTGTCACCGCTGGCCGCCCCTGAGTTATTCAGCCAGCGCAGCAAGGGGCAACTGAGGGGGGAAGCGGTCGTCTCTGTGGTCCTTAAATCGCTGTCAAAAGCACAACAAGATGGCGATGATATTTATGCCATCATTGCGGGTGGCGCGGCAAATAATAGCGGACGAACCTTTTCCCTTATTTCTGCCAATGTTGAACAGCAGGCGAAAACCCTCCTGAAAGCTTGGCAGAATGCGGGAGTATCCACGGATGATTTCTCCGTTATTGAATGCAATGCCTCCGGTGTCAGGGCGGGAGATTTCACTGAAATTACCGCGTTAAAAAAAGTTTTTCGACCCGACCAGCATATCCATTTATCTACTGTAAAAGGGGCCATTGGGCACACCGAGGCGGCTTCCGGGCTGGTGGCGCTGGTGAAGGTTTTGCTGCAACTGCGTTATCAGACCATTATCGGGATTCAGGGACTCAGCGAAATTGATCATGGTCTGGGGATAGAAGATTCTGGGTTATCTCTCAATCATCAAAATAAAAAATGGCCCCTCCCCTCGAAGGAAGAGGTGTTACCCAGGATCGCGGGCATCAATTCATTTGCCGGAGGCGGGTACAACACCCACGTGGTTGTTAAGGAGTTTATCAGTCCCCCCGAGGTTGCGTGGGCGACAACGCCCGTATTAATACCGCTGTCATCGCATTCGGAAGCTTCGTTGCACGATCATGTTGTTCAGATAAAACGATATTTGCAGGAACACGATTTACAGGATAGGCATGTTGATTTAGCACGATTGGCATTCACATTACAGTCCCGTGAAGCGCGGCAATACCGGGTAATGCTGGGCGTATCCCATCTGCCTGAACTGATATTGCAACTGGATCGTGTACTGAGTGGCGATATCCGTATTCAAAATACCGAGGAACCCCAACAGGAAGAAGCGTTAAGCGCGGTATTGCAGGGGCAACAATCGCACTGTTCATTCCTGACAGATCCAAAGCTCACTGAATTGACACTCCGCTGGTTAAGGGGCGAAGAGCCGGATTGGTCACGCTTATGGGGAAACACACACCCGCACCGTTTGTCAGGTTTGCCCGTCCGGGCATTTTTAGGGGTTGTCCATCTCCCGCCATTTTCCGCCGATGAACCGATGACGTCATTAGAAGTGAATGATGGACAAAAATTCTGCCAATTCCGTATCAGCGCGTCTGTGCCTTATTTACGTGAACATAGGGTCAATGGGCAAGCAGTGCTTCCCGGTGTCGTCCAGCTTGAGTTTGTAAGACATGCGGCCATGCTGTTGCAGCCAGACAGCCCAGACAACAATGAAGGGAGCGCGGGTCTCCCTTCGGCAATCGATCCATTGGTTTTACGCAAATTGATTTTACGCAATGTGGGTTGGGTAAAGCCCATTATCATGGCAGAAACCGAGCAAGCACTGGATCTGACGGTAAATATTAAACCGGAATCGTCGTCGGCAGAAGAACGGGTTTTTGGTTTTGATCTCGCGTTGGGGACAGAGCAGGGTGAAGGCGCCGATGACCGGCCTTCCGGCTATTTTACTGGCGGCAGCATTGTTTTCTCACCGTTGCAGCACCCGCCTTCTCTGGATATCACACAATGCCGGCAATATTGTCAGGAACGCCGATTAACCACCGGACAATGCTATGACGTGCTCACGCTGCTTGGCATTCAAATTGGAGCGAAACATCAGGCTATTCAGGTGGTGATGATAGGGAAAGACGGCAATGGGAACCCTGCTGCACTGGCAAGACTGGTATCGCCATCCGATACCCCTCCTGTCTATGAATCTGCCCATCAATCCATTCCTTTCATGCTCTGCCCCGCCATCATGGATGGCGCACTTCAGGCAGCATATTTGGGATTATTGACCCCAGAAGATTTCAAGGATGGAGCCGTCACCCCCATTCCTTTTGCCGTTGATGAAGTGATGATCATTCGGCCGGTTAAAGATGAAGCATGGGCATGGGTGACGGAGTCGGTATCGCAAGCACAGGTCAGGAAAACGGATGTGGTCATTTGTGACAATGACGGAACCGTTTGTGTGGCTATCAAGGGGTTTTCAACGCGAGAGCAACGACCCGTCGCCGAGCCTCAGATTGTGTTGCAAACGGAGGAGCATCCGCTTCCAGCACAAGATCAGCCCGTACCAGACACCATCGTCAAGCAACTGAAAGACATAATAGGCAAGGAACTGGGTATACGGCCAACACAGTTGCGCGCTTCTGAGTCTTTGGATAAATACGGCATTGATTCGGCCATTGCTGTGCAACTGGTGGCGGTATTGGAAAAAACGTTTGGCTCACTGCCCAAAACGTTATTTTATGAATATAAATGTATTGCGGATATCGCCCGATATCTGGCAAGGAGTGTGGTTCATCATTCAGAGAAGCCCCCGATGGCTACGTTGGCTACAGTTCTTGAAAATACCGAACGGGGAAAGGGGCGGGAACGTTGCAGTCCATCGGTAAAATCTCTGCATTCTCCGTCTGATCAGCCGTTGGACATCGCCATCATCGGGGTCAGTGCAAAGTATCCCCAGTCAGAGAATATTGCTCAGGTTTGGAACAATTTGAAACAAGGCAAACGTTGCATCAGCGAAATTCCCCAAGATCGCTGGGATTGGCAACGTTATTACTGCGAAAATGACCACGAAAGCAATCAACCGCCCCGTGCGGGAGAACACCTGAGTAAGTGGGGTGGCTTTCTGAACGGTGTTGATGAATTTGATTTTGCGTTTTTTGACATTTCTGCAAGTGAGGCTGCGGCCATGGATCCTCAGGAGCGGTTATTCCTACAGGAAGCATGGAAAGCGATTGAAGATGCAGGCTATACACCCGACACTCTTGCGGCGGGCGACAAGCAAGAAAAGGATGGCATAAACGCGGTCGGGGTTTATGCCGGCTCAATGTACAGTGAATATCAACTGCATGACGTGGCTTCCGGTGAGCGGGAACAATCGGTCGGATTGGTGGGTAGTCAGGCCAGCATCGCCAACCGGGTTTCTTACTTCATGGATTTTCATGGGCCAAGCGTCACACTGGATGCCATGTGTACCTCTTCAATGGTAGCGATTCAACTCGCGTGTCAGGATCTGAAACAAGGACGCATCCACGCCGCCATTGTCGGTGGTGTTAACCTGACGCTTCATCCCAATAAATATTTAACCCTCAGCCGCAGGAAAATGCTCTCTTCATATCCAGAACTCAACAGCTTCGGAGAAGGTGGCAATGGCTATATTCCGGGGGAAGGCATTGGTGTTCTGGTATTAAAAAGCTTAGAAGATGCATTAAACGAAGGAGCACACATTTACGGTGTCATTCAAGGTTGCGCGGTCAATCAAAATGGCAGATCGAATGGATTTGGCGCGCCCGACCCGAAGGCACAGCAAGCGGTTATTGGGCAGGCGATGGCAGAAGCCGGTGTCAACGCAGCTGACATCAGCTACGTGGAAGCACACAGTACCGGTACGCACTATGGCGATCTGATTGAAGTGGATGCATTGACAAAAGTCTTTCAGCAACATGCCGGCCACCGTCATTTTGCGTGCCTGATTGGGTCAGGAAAGCCGAATTTCGGCCATTGTGAAGCGGCAGCCGGTGTTGGCAGTGTCATTAAAGTCTTGCTCCAGATGCAGCATAAAGTGATTGCACCGACACTGTATGGCGAAAGACTGAATCCCGACATCAACTTTGAACAAACGCCTTTCTCCGTTAATGCCGCCTTAATGGAATGGAGACCACGCAACAAGGCAGGCATCGACATGCCAAGAATAGCGGGCATTTCCTGTTTTGGCGCGGGCGGAACAAATGCGCACCTTATTCTGAAAGAGGCGGAACCGCCTGCACTGCTAGCGTCTGGGATAAACCTCCCCTGCGTCATTCTGCTTTCTGCGAAAACTGTCACGGCATTGCAAGGGCGCGTGAAACAGCTAATGGCATTTTTATCGCGGTATCCGTCCGAAAAGGGGGATCACGGTGAAGCGGCTGATCCCGTGCTGGCGCGGTTGGCATATACCCTACAGGTTGGGAGAGAGCATATGCCGATTCGGGTCGGTTTTCTTGTTCAAAATCGGGATGACTTATGCCAGCAGCTGACACAGTTTGAATATACCAGTGAGCACCACAGCGAGAACATCCCTGCGTTAGCTGGCGTCGCTCAATTTGAAGAGGAGGCATGGCAAGAGAGAATTCAGGGCTGGCTGGCGGATAATAACCGCCATGAGTTACTCAATGTCTGGAAAAAAGGGGCAAATGTCGAATGGCACACGCTCTATCGTCATAAGCTGCCTGTGCGGATGCCACTGCCTGCCTATCCGTTTGCGCGCTGCAAAATCGGATTACAAATGGTTACCGCCGCCTCATTATTGTCGGCCAGTGTCAAGGAGACGCGCTTATCCGGTGACCCATCCGGTGGCAATGTATTCGCTGATCACCCATTCGATTTCCTTGCCGATGGGTCGATGACCTTGAGGGAAAAAGCGGAACGATTTGTCGTCAGGACGCTGGAAAATATTGTCGGCCATGAAATTCCGGCACTCAATGCGCCATTTTCGGCACTGCATCTGACATCGTTGCATATTGTCCGTTTTCTGGATTTTTGGCAGGTTGTTTTCGGTACTTCCCTTCAATTCACGATTTTTTATGAACAACGAAATGTGAAGACTCTGGTTGAGGATGTGATTGCCCGTGGGCTTCTTGCAGAAGAACACATTGCCGCAGCGGCCGCGTTTTTAACCCCTGCCGCCGAGGAACACACAGAGCCCGCGTTCCCGCTTTCTGAACTCCAAGAGTCATTTGTGATTGGCCGCCAGCTATCTACCTATGGTCAACGTGTGGGCAGCACACTGTATTTTGAGCTGCATATTGCAAAATCAATTCCTCTGAAACAAATAGAATCAGCCTGGAATCATTTGGTTGATCACCATGAGGCGCTGCACACGGTTATTACCCCCCATTTTCAGCAACAGGTGCTGGAAGATTATGACTATTACGTGTTTCCGGTCGCTGACTTAACGGAATATTCAGATTCAGGGAAAGCCGATTATCTGAAAAACAGCCGGACGGCACTGAACTGTAAGGTCTTTGATTTAGCACACTGGCCCTATTTCGACATCAGGGCTGCTATTCTGGACGCTAAACAGGCTGTTGTGCAGATTGCACTGGATGAAGTGATTGCGGATGCTGCCAGCCTCTTCGTGCTGGTGGAACAGTTGCGCCATCTGTCAGAAAATCCTGATTATTCGTTGCCGGCAACCTACTCCTTAAGGAAATACGTCTCCTTAGTTGAGCAGATCCGCACAGGCGAGCATTTTCAGAGCAGTATGCAGTATTGGATTGATAAACTCAGGGATATGCCGGCCGGTCCTGATTTGAAATATCATCTTGCCCAGCACCCTGTGCAGCAGACGGTTCACTGTTTAAGTGCAGAAATGGGCGGTGAATTATGGTCAGCGATAAAAACACAGGCCGACATGTTGTCCTGTTCAACAGGGACGATATTGCTCACGGTATTTTGTGAAGTGCTTCATCAGTTTACTGGACAAGCGCGGTTCAGCCTCAATCTGACTAACTTAAATAGACTGGCCATCAATCAGCAGATAAGCGGGCTGGTTGGATTGTTGGCCAACAACAATATTTTTGTCTCCGAATGGGAGCCGGAACACACCTTTCAGTCACGCGTCATGACTTGCCAGCAACAACTCGATAGCGACGCCAACCACAGCTTTGTGGGTGCGGTTAATGTACTCAGGAAATTGCGCCAGAACCCGGCTAAGCGTGCAGACTTACACTTACCGGTGGTTTTTACGCATTTAATCTCCTCTGAGTTTCAACAGCCGCACCCTGAGGATGGCTGGTCCATTCAGCATATGATGAATACGACGCCTCAGGTCGCGTTGGATCATCATGTATTCGAAGTGAATGGACGGCTGGTCTACCGTTGGTATGTCGCGGATGCCTTGCTGGAACAAGGCGATGTCATTGCTCTGTTTGAAACTTACCGTCAAAAACTCATTGATCGGACGCAATCTTTTTCCGGGCAGCTTTTTTCCGACCTCTCTATTTCAGACCAATTTGTTTCAGACCAATTTGTTTCAGAGCAATTTGTTTCAGACAGGCAGCCGTGGGATGGGCCAGAGAGAGAACGGGACACCTTTTTCCCCCTGCTTGGCATTCAAAAAGCCTTGTACGCGGGACAAATGATGCCGGCAAAACGGGGAGGGAAAGCCTGCTGCTGCCATCTTGAGTTTGACATTGATGTGCTTGATATCCTCCGACTAACCAGAGCGTGGAATGACATTGTTGCTGTTCATCCGGTGCTTAGGACACGTTATCTGACGTCATTGCATCAAGAAGTGCTGGATGCCGTTCCTGAATATCCCATTCTGACCGAAAAGGTGATTGGGACTGAAAATGTATTTGATCAGCGGTGCAATGACATCCGCAATGAGATGTTGCGGGCGCATTATTCTGCGGGGGAATATCCGGGATATCGCCTGCGAGTGTGTGAGTTTGACGGGCAGAAAAGCCGTTTGTTTGTGAATTTTGATTTTATCCTGATTGATGGAAAAAGTATTTTTCTGATACTGAGCCAGTTGTTCAACAGATATAAATCAGAAAGTTATGGATTACCGCTACAAGAGATCACATTTCAGCATTTTGTCGGCCATTACCCGCGTCAGCAGAATACGTTAGCCGGTTCAACGGCAAGGGATTATTGGCATGATAAATTTTCCCGAATGCGACAGGGGCTTGGCGGGCTAACCTCATTGGCTCATCAGACGTCACTTCCGGCGCAGCTGACCGAGAGAGTGCCTTATTACCGCCAGCTGCGGGCGTTAGCTGAAAGGCTGGGGGTTTCTGTTGACAGTATCCTGTTGGCGGCTTTCGGGTTGACGCTTTTCAATTGGAACAGGTTGAAAACGGGGAACGATGAGCCTGTGACCATCGCCGTTGTGTCCTGGGACCGATATGCTGAACTGCCCGAAACCACAACGGGCATATTTACCCGCCTCAGTTGGGTGAGTTTTTCAGAGACATTGCCCGCATCCTTGTCGGCAACAACTCTGTCGGCAACAACCCAGGTGCCCGAACCACTGATCCTTCAGGTTCAAGCTCAGTTAGATAACGATCGGCACCACGGCTCCGTTGATGAGCTGGAGGTGGCAGCGCACTATCCTGATTTGCATTTCCCTGTTGTTTACACCTGTTTATTGGCCTACGACGCCGACTTCCCTGAACCCATCTATAGCGTTTCTCAAACACCGGGGGTTGCCCTCGATAATATTTCTACTGTGCTCGATTCCTCGTCTCTCCGACTCCAGTGGGACATGCTGGCGTGTGGCCGGACGGAATGGTCAGCGGTATTTGCACAATATTGTTCTTGTCTCAAAAAATGGTTTTTTCAGGAATGAATTGCTCAATTTTGCCCACCAAGCAAAACGCCTTGCTGACATTATGCGTGGAACTCTGCAACGGTGGATGGAATGCCAAAAGATGAGGATAAACAGGGGAACGGCTATGGGCGGAAAATCTAAGATGAACAATATCAATGAATTAATTAAGGTGTTTATGACTGAACATGCGGTTGATTTCAGCGGTGATCTGTTTGATCAGGGAATGACATCGAAATCAATCATGCAGTTGCTGATTCGTATTCGGGAACGTTTTGACGTTGATATTGACCTTGATGAGTTTTTGCATACCCCCACGATGGAACGCCTGAATCATTTAATTATCAGGCAAATTGAGAACAATAAGCAGGATACCGGAGAGTCTGCAATAACCGACTACCAACATTCAGGGATCTTACAACGGCTCGGGCAATTGATGTCAGGCAAGGGACTGAAACCCGATCAGGATTTTTTTGAGCAGGGTTTCAGTTCGCTCAATGTGATGGAGCTTATCCTGGCCGTGAAAAAAGAGTTTGGTGTAGAACTTGAGCTTGAAACGCTTTTGTCAAAGCCGACGCTGAATACGTTGGCAATGCTGATTGATCAACAACAAGCAGGCCTTGCTCAACCTCCCATTTTTCCGGTGGACAATGAACTATCAGTACTTTCATCGTTATCTGAAAAACAGGCATTCAAAGAAAAACAATTCAACATCCGCCAGTTGAATAGCAGCTATGACACAGTGCGTGCCAAATGCCTCTCGCCTGAGCAGTTTCAGCGTCAATACAACGCTCGCCGTACTTTCAGATCATTTGATAAAGCACCGATGCAAAGGGAGAGCGTACTGGGATGGCTGAGCGCACTGAATGCCATGCTGATTGATGGCAGCCATCGATATCTCTATCCGTCGGCGGGCGGCACATACAGTGTTCAGATTTATGCAGAGATAAAATCCGGCAGGGTCGGGGGATTTTCAGCCGGATTTTATTACTATAATCCGGTTGAACATAAGCTCGATAGAATTTCATCAGCAGAACTGCCCCAAAACAGCCATTTTTACTATAACCGTACCTACTATGAGAATGCACACTGTTGCTTGTATTTTGTCGTTGAGTACGACGGTATTGCTCCGCTGTATAAAGATAAAAGTGATTTTTTTGCGGCAATTGAAATAGGGGCGATTGTCCAGCTGCTTTCACAAAAACAGGCGCACTATCATATTGGTTCTTGCCCGTTATCCGGCGTTGATGAAGCGTCTTTAGCGGAAGTCCTAAAACTGAAAGAGAGCCAGCGAACCCTTTTGGGGATGGCGTTCGGGCCAGTGGCTCAGTCACAACCCTGGGAAGAGGAGAGCCGCCTCAGGACGCTGGAGCAGGATATCGCCATTATTGGCGTGCAGGGAAAATACCCCGGCGCACCGGACTTCGGGACATTCTGGAATAACCTAAAAGAGCAGAAGTGTTGTTTCTCCCGAGTTCCGGATAATCGTTGGGGGGCAAAGGAACGTTTTGAACATTGGGGCGGGTTTGTCAATGCCATTACGGACTTTGATTCTGATTTTTTTGGCATTCCCGCGGCTGAACTGGAACGGGTGCCCGCTCAGGAGGCCTGTTTTTTAACCCGTGTTTATGAGCTGTTGGATTGTGCCGGCTATAACGGGGAAAATTTGCAGAGTTTGGGGCAACGTGTCGGCGTCTTCACTGGCGTGATGTGGAATGATCCGGCCAACCCGACAGAAGGAACTGAGACGGCTCTGGCATCAGATAGCCATGCTCCCTTCTCATCAATCGCGAACAGGGTATCCTGGTTTTTCAATTGGACCGGCCCCAGTGTTGCCATCGATACGAGCTGTTCATCTTCATTAACCTCTATTCATCTTGCCTGTCAGGCGATTGTGCAAGGCGATTGCGATGCGGCTGTGGCGGGCGGGATCAATCTTTTTGCCCACCCCTCCCATTTTACTAACCTCAAGCGGTTTAACATGATTTCTGAACGTTCAGATGCACAGGCATTTGGCGAGGAAGCGGCCGGCATAATTCCGGGAGAAGGGGTGGGTGTTGTCCTGTTGAAGCCGCTTTCTCAGGCGGAAGCAGACAAAGATCATATTTGGGGAGTGATAAAGGGAGGCAGCATTGCCCATAGCGGCAGAGTATCGGGCTATGGGGTGCCTTCCACGCAACAGCAAAGTGAACTGATCAAAAAGACATTACAGAAAACAGGCTATGACGCTGATTCTGTCGATTATATCGAAGCCGCCGCCGCAGGCACCGTATTCGGGGATGCATCCGAGATCCTCGCCATACAGACCGCCTTTGCAGAACGCCACTCTCCACTGTTTGTTGGCACGCTTAAACCAAATATCGGGCATCTTGAATCCGCTTCAGGGATATCGCAATTAACGAAAGTGCTGCTGCAAATGAAGCACGGCTGTTTATTGCCCGTCATGCCCTATAACACCCTTAACCCGTTGATAAAATTGGATGGCAGTCCGGTCAATATTGTGGCTGAACAACGTCAGTGGCAGGGTACACGACAACATCCCAAGCTGGCGATGGTGAACAGTTTTGGCAGTACGGGTTCCTGTGCGAATCTCTTGCTGCAAAGCTATCATCCACCCGCGCACGCTTTGCAGGAAAGCATGAATATCAACCTGCCGGAATTGTTTGTTTTATCAGCGAAGTCACCTGACTGTTTGCGGAGCTATGCAGAGCGCTGGGTGCATTTTTTTGAATCGGAATCGGGATCGGAAAATGCCGGGAAAATCTGCCTGAAACAGGTGTTTGCCGTCACTCAGGCCGGACGGGAGCATTTTGAACAACGCTTGGCCATTCCCGCCAGCGCATTATCAGAACTTCTCACTAAGTTGAAACACTGGATTGCAGAAGGCGATGGAGTGGGTATTTATCAAGGTTGTTGTCAGGGTCGTATTTCTGCCGCCAATGCAGATGGACAACATCATCTGGCCTTCAATGTGGATCAGAGCCATGAGATTGCAGAGGCTTGGGTAAGGGGCCAATGGCAGGATTGGCGGCATTTTTACAGGGATGAGCCGCTTCCCAAAATGCCACTGCCGGTTTATCCGTTTTATGAATCTCATCCGGGGTCATCACTCATGCATACGGATAGCCCTGCTGAGCCTGTCATCAGCAATCGCGCCTTGGTGGACCGTATTTCTTCTGCACAAGGGACAGGCGAGAAACCGCTCAGCATCAAAGCACTCTTGCTTTCTCTGATTGCCCGCATCCTGCAACAGCCCTTGGAACAAATAAATAGCAGCGTAAGTCTGTTTGCTTTGGGGATGTCATCATCTCAGGCGATCAAACTGGTACGGATGGTGGATCAATATACGGGAATCAGCCTTCCGATCGCCATTTTACTGGAGAAGAATTCAGTGGCTGAACTGGCAGATTACCTGATGGAACAGCATGGCGAAATACAGGTCAATGCTATCGCGATACCTGAACACCCAGCGCCGGCCCAGACCATGAATGCCAATGTTGTCGCGGAACAGACGAGAAGGCCCGAAACATATCGGTTATCAGAAGGCCAGAAGGGATTGTGGGTGCTGCATAAACATGCTTCCCAAAACAGGGCTTACAACTGTCCGGTATGTTTCCGGGTGAACGACCTGATAGATCAACAGATATTCCAACAAGCACTGGATCTACTGGTCAGGCGCTATCCGATACTGGCGGCAACGATTTTTGAAGAAGAAGGGCTTCCCTATCTGTTCAATAATCCCAACAGTACCATCACGGTGAATGTTGAAACTGGGAGGTCATTGAGCGGGCCGGAACTTGAAACTTATTTGTCTGAGAAGATCAATCAACCTTTTGATTTCGACCGCGATGCTTTGCTACGGGTACATTTGCTGCCTCTCTCTGAAAAAGAGACCCTCATTTTACTGTGTGCACACCATATTATTGTGGATGGCGTTTCCATTAACCCCATGATTTCGGCGTTATTCCACTTTTATCACCTGTTGTCGGTGCATCAGAAACCGGTTTTTGAAGCAGGGAAGGACAGTTGGTACGACTTTGTTCAGCAAGAACAAGTGTTGTTGCAAAGTGACGAAGGAAAACGCCGGTTGGAATATTGGGTTGATGCACTGGCAGACGCCCCGGTTTCAACAAAATTGCTTGCGGACAATTCATACCTGAACGTTGAGAAATATCAGGGAGAAACACTGACACGGACGTTATCCGCGCATTTTTCAGAGAAACTCAAGGTATTTGCCAGCACACAATCTGTTTACCTGCCATCCGTTTTCTTAAGTGTGTTTCAGTTAGTTGTCCACCGTTTTACCGGACAGAACGATATTGTCATTGGGATGCCGACCGATGCCAGAACAGAAGAGCATCAGCGGGAAGAAGTTGGCTACTATGTTTATCCGCTCCCGATCCGCAGCCAGTTCTCAAAAGAGATGCCTTACCCGCTGTACCTGAAAGCGTTGCAACAGAGGGTACTGGATGGTTTAGCCCATGCCCTGCCTTTTCCGGTCGTGGTAAGAGCCTTAAATCTGTCTCAGGGCATGGATGACGCCCCCCTGTTCCAGATGGCCTTTGTTTACCAGCAATCCATTGATCACCCATCAATTGATCACCCGTCAATGCCGCAAGGGGAATTTCAGGCTTCAGGCACGCAGATGCCGACAGAACATTTAACCCAGTACTCTCAGAGTGGAGAGTATGAGTTTATGTTAGAAGTCGTTGAGGCGGCAGACACATTCACATTGAACGTGAAATACAACCCTTCCGTATATCGCCAGTCAACCGCGTTGAGAGTGATGGAACATGTAGAGAGGGTGTTGCAGGAAGTCGTTGAACAGCCAGACCGGAGGCTGATTGATTTTCCACTGACGGATCAAAAAGAGTCTGTCCAAATCCTTGAGGAATGGAATCGTACCGCCATCAATCTGGGGGAAGCGTGTTGCGTGCATGAACTGTTTGAGCAGCAGGCCGCAAAAACACCGGACGCTGTGGCCGTGGTATTTGAAGAGGTGACACTGACGTATCAGCAACTCAATGTGAAAGCAAATCAACTGGCGTCCTGTTTGCAGGAGCTTGGGGTTCAGCAGGGAACATTGGTCGGTATTTGTATGCAGCGTTCAGTGGAAATGATTGTTGGCTTGTTGGGTATTTTAAAAGCGGGTGGGGCTTATGTTCCCCTTGAACCCAGCTATCCTCCCCAGCGCATTGCCTATATTTTGCAAGATTCGGGGATTTCCGTTGTTTTAACGCAGAAGCCGCATCAGCCTATTTTTACCCACTTTAATGGGAAGCTTGTTTTTCTGAATGCCCAGAGTACCGAGTTGCAGTCTCAGAAAGCCTTGTCCAACCCGATAGGGAGGAGCACGCCAGACAACCTTTGCTACGTGCTGTATACGTCAGGTTCAACCGGTGCGCCAAAGGGTTGTATGTTGCCTCATTCCGCCATCGTCAACCGCCTGCGTTGGATGCAGGATAAGTATCGGCTAAATGTCACGGATAATGTCCTGCAAAAGACGCCCTATAGTTTTGATGTCTCCGCATGGGAATTTTTCTGGCCATTGATGTCAGGTGCGACGCTGATTTTTGCCGCACCGGAAGGACATAAAAACCCTGATTATCTTATCCGGCTGATTTGTGAGAAGCAGATCACCACCTGTCATTTTGTACCTTCCATGCTGGATGTGTTCATCAATACCCGTGAAAGCGAAAAATGTGTTTCATTAACGCGTATTTTTACCAGCGGTGAGGCATTGCCCTATAGCGTGCTGGAGTGTGTAAATCAAAAATTGCAGGTAAAACTCCATAATTTATATGGTCCGACAGAGGCCGCCATTGATGTCAGTTATTGGGAAGGAGAAAAACGGGAAGATAAAAAAACACTGATAGGAAAACCCATTGCGAATACGCAGCTGTATATCGTGGATGATCGCATGAATCTTTTGCCTGTTGGCGCGCCGGGAGAATTATTAATTGGCGGAGCAGGTCTGGCTAAAGGGTATTTAAATTTACCGGAACGGACTGAGCAGAGCTTTATTTCCAACCCGTTTGCCGACGATCCGGCAGAAAAAGTCTACCGCACTGGCGACCTTGTCAGATGGTTGGCGGATGGCAATATTGAGTTTCTGGGCAGAATGGATAATCAGGTCAAGATCAGAGGATTCCGCATTGAATTAGGTGAGATTGAAACGTGCCTGAAACACTGCAAGGATGTTAAGACGTGTGCGGTTCTGTTAACGGAAGATCGGCATTCAGGCAATTTCATTACGGCTTATGTGGTATTGCACCCGAATGTGGCTCTCTCTGTCAAGGCGCTCAAGGCTTTTCTGAGACAGCGCTTGCCGGATTTCATGGTTCCTGCGCAACTGGTGCTATTGGATGCATTGCCGGTTACGAGCAACGGAAAGCTTGATAGGAAGGCGTTGTCTGCATTACAGGCAATCCCCCTGTCCGAGACAGCGTTTGTTGCTCCCTCTTCTGCCATCGAACGACAATTGGCAAATATCTGGCAAGACGTTCTCAATCTGAAGCAGATTGGCATTAACGATAATTTCTTTGAATCAGGGGGGCACTCGTTAACCGCAATCACACTCCTGTCCCGCATTCAGGAGGCATTTCCTGAAAACAATATTTCTTTAATTCAGTTTTATCAGGCACCGACTATTGCCGGCATGATCCCCTATATCAGCGGCACCGAAAGCGCAGAAAAAGGGCTTTTGTCATTGTTGCATCGCAATCAGGAAGAGACCCAGATGACATTGGTATGCGTGCCTTATGCCGGGGCAGCTGCAACGGTATACCAGCCACTGGCACATGCACTAGCGAAAAAGAACACCGGATATTCAGTCTATGGTGTCACGATCCCCGGCAATGCATTTGGTAGCAGGTATAAAGAAGTTGACATGGACTATGACACGGTTGCTGAACTCTGTGCCAGAGAAATAGTAGAACAGATCCCAGGGAAAGTGGCCATTTATGGTCACTGTGTTGGAAGTTATCTGGCACTGGAAATTACCCGTAGGCTTGAATTAAAAGGAAAACCTGTCGAGTTTTTAGTGGCTGCGGCTGCTTTCCCGTTACCCCGCATTATCCGTTATCTGCCGTTCAATGATCGATGGAAGCATAAAAGCGATAGAGCTTTATTACAGTTACTCAAAAAATGGGGAATTCCCGTCAATAAGGAACTGGAGGATTCTGTCGCCCGCTTTTTAGTCTCCCGTTTCAGGAAAGATGCAAAACTGGCCTATCAATATGAAAAGAAACGGGGTGATTGGCGGATAAACGCGCCACTGATGAATTTAGTGAGCAAGCAGGATCCTTTAACCAAAAAGTATGCATCTCAGTACCTGAAATGGAAGCAGTGTGCTCATGAAGTCAGTTTGATCACATTAGAAGAGGGGCATCACTATTTCATTGCAACCTATCCAGAACAGGTAGCCGGTGCTATTGAGCAATTCAAACTTAATCAATTGACTTTCGTGGATCCTAACGTCCTGTAGCAATGGATGATTGGCAAAACGTAAGAGGGAATAGAGATGAAATTACAGAGCAAGATATTGGTTCGATTTTGCTGGTCATGGGTCGCGGTGATGTGTCTGGGTACAATAATCCACGGCATTTACCGGACTTGGTGGGTAATGGAAGGGGCAAGCGGCAATATACAGCCCAACCTGTTAAACCCTAATCAGACTAACGATATGGGATATATAAAACATCACTATATGTCCTATTTCCATTTGATTACCGGCATTGTGCTTTATGTATTGGGGCCTATTCAGTTCGTTGATCGTATCAGGCGCACATGGCCGAAAATCCATAAGTGGTCGGGGTATTGTTTCTTTGTCACCATTTTGGTGGTGGGTGTCACCGGGATTTTAATGGCAATTTTATTTCCAGTCGGGGGCACCTCAGAAACGGTTTCATCAATTTTATTTTCGCTGATCATGGTCTTCTGCGTCCTGAGAGCGATTGCCATGATTTTAAAAAGGAAAGTTGAGCTTCATCGTCAGTGGATGATCCGCAGTTATATGATTTCACTCGGCCCCGCCACCATGCATGCTTTTATTCCGCTTTTTATCCAGATTGGCGGAAAAGGCATTGGTGAAGCCCTTGCACTGTCTTTATGGATTGGATTCACCATCCATCTCATTTTGGCAGAGGTTTGGATCAATAACTCACGGCCATCAGAAAAAAGGCAAGTTCCTGAATCAAAAAAACAGAAGTATGAGACTTCGGCCTCAGTCTCTCAGGAAAGATACGAAATTACGCTTTAGGTTGTTTTGAGAGATAGCTTTCCCCTGTTGCACATTGCTGACAGGAAAAAAGCAGGATGTCGTTGTGTGACGATTGATTAATCTTTGCATTTATATAAGGACTGGGCATGAAATCTTCTAACTGGATAGATAACGCAGCGTCGAGTTATGCACGTTGGGTTGTGAAAAGGCGTTATCTCAATCTTATTTTGGTTTGCATTGTATTATTTTTTACTTTCAAGGGAATGGAAAACCTGGCATTTACCAGTAGTTATAAGGTCTTCTTCAGTCGGGAAAACCCATTTTTGAATGCGTATGAATCAATGCAGAAAACCTACAGTAATGGTGATAGCGCCTTGATTGTACTGGCACCGAAGGATGGCAATGTTTTCAGTAAAAAGTTTCTTTCCGTAGTGGAGAAGTTAACCGAAGAAGCCTGGCAGGTTCCGAATGCGTATCGAGTTGATTCTATAACTAATTTTCAGAATACCAAAGCGGATGATGACAATCTGGAAATCAAGAAATTGGTTCCTGATGCGGCAAGGTTAACAGAACGAGACTTAGTGGAAATCAAGAAAACAGCACTGAATGAACCTCTGTTAGTTAAACGTATCATTTCTGAAAATGGGGATGTGACTGCGGTAAACGTATCTGTACGCTTGCCGGACGGAGACGACAAAATTGTTGCTGAAGTCGCCGCATATGTTCGCCAACTAAAACACCAGTACATGCAGATGTATCCAGAAGTTGATATCTATCTGACGGGTGTGGCGATGATGTCAAATGCCTTCCCCGAAATCAGTATTAAGGAGATGTCAACTACAATCCCTATTGTGTTTCTGATTGTTCTTGTTCTGTCTTTCCTGGTGCTGCGATCGTTCAGTGCAACTTTTGTAGTCTGTCTGGTGATTGTTTTTTCCATTATTGCGGCATTGGGCGCAGCCGGATACATGGGAATCAAACTCACTCAGGTTTCCGCCAATGTACCTGTCATTGTCATGACACTGGCGGTTGTTGACAGTATCCACGTTCTGGTAACCATCATTCATCGTATGAAGCAAGGCGACAGTAAGCATGATGCGATAGTGGAGAGCTTAAGGATAAATTTCTCTCCAGTTGTCATTACCAGTGTTACCACCGCAGTGGGATTCCTGGGTCTGAATCTGAGTGATGCACCACCATTTCACGATTTGGGCAACATGACGGCAATAGGGATGGGGGCCGCATTGTTTTATGCCTTATTTTTACTACCCGCGTTGCTTGCTGTTTTACCTGTCAGAGTGAAACCCAGCGTACAGAAAAAGCAGTTTTTCATTGAATTTCTGGCGAATTGGATTATCGACAACAGAAGAAAACTACAGTTTGGCACTGTGGCGTTTGGACTCATCATGCTTGCCTTTATACCCAGGCTGACGGTGGATGAAAATTTTGTCAAAAATTTTGCCGAGGGCCTTGAAATCAGGGACGACTCTGATTTTACCCAAGATCATTTAACCGGACTTTTCAATATGGAGTTTTCGTTAGGTGCAGGGAAAGAAGGTGGAATAAATGAACCCGAATATATGGCGAAAGTGGACGAGTTTGCGAATTGGTCACGTGCTCAGCCGGGAGTGATGAATGTCAATGTTATCACTGACACAGTAAAACGCATCAACCGAAGCATGAATGGCGATAATAGGGATGACTACAGATTGCCAACAAACAGAGAAGCAATTGCTCAGTATCTTTTGCTATATGAAATGTCCCTTCCTTTGGGTTTAGATCTTAATGATCAGATTGATGTCAGTCGTTCAGCAACCAAAATGACCATCACGTTCTCTGATTTAAGTACCTTTGAAATGCAAAGGGCAAAAGAGGCACATGAACAGTGGCTGATAAATAATGCACCTTCATCAATGCATGTACATGCAGCCAGCGCATCTTTAATGTACACCTACTTGATGAACACCAATATCAAAGGATTATTAGTCGGTACAGCTATCTCGTTTCTGTTTATTACTCTCTGTTTGGGGATAGTTTTCCGTAGTGTGAAATATGCATTGATTAGCATGTTGCCTAATATATTGCCCATTTTTATGGCGTTCGGTTTATGGAGCATCATTGATGGGGTTGTGGGAATTGCGGCTGCAACAATTGCTACCATGACTTTAGGGATTGTTGTCGATGATACAGTCTATTTTGTTTACAAATATCTTCGTGCACGCCGTGAACACAAAATGGAACCCGAAGATGCCGTGCGTTATTCCTTCTCAACCGTTGGTATCGCTCTGTTATCAACCAGCATAATTTTTATCTGCGGCTTTGGCTCTATGGTGCATTCAGATTTTTTAATGAATACACAAATGGGGATTTTTACCGTCATGACAGTGACTTTTGCACTTTTGCTTGATTTCTTTTTATTGCCAACATTGCTGATAGCAATAGATGGTAAGGCTAAGAAAGATAAGCCCTCCGTTCCAGATAAGCCACTAATGATAAAAATATGACACTGATTATGAAGGCACTAAATAAATAATTAGGGTGTTTTTAGGAGAAAACATAATGAAAAAACGCTTTGTTCGGATTTTGGGAATAAAAGGAATTTCACTGGTATGTCTATTTATTTTAGGGTTATTTAGTTTCTCCACATTCGCTTCAGAAGCGCGAGGAAGAGAAATTCTACAAGAGGTAATCGCCAGAGATAACGGATTCGGTGATACAGTCACTGATATTAAAATGACGCTGCTGAATGCAGAAGGCCAAGAAAGCCATCGCTTTTTAAAGATTAATACACTGGAAGTGGCCGGAGATGGTGACAAACTATTAACTTTTTTTGAACAACCCAGAGATATAAAAGGTACGGCCTTATTAGCCTTTACTCATTTAGACAAGGATGATGAGCAGTGGATATATTTGCCTGCCACAAGGCGTGTAAAGCGTATCTCTTCCGGCAATAAATCGGGATCTTTTATGGGAAGCGAATTTGCCTATGAAGATTTGGCTTCCGAAGAAATTGAAAAATATAAAATGTACACCTATCTGGGTGAAAAGCCTTGTGGAAAACAAAGTTGTTTTATTGTTGAGAGAAAACCCGTTGATAAAGAATCAGGGTATGCTCGGCAGATTGTGTGGATAGACAAAGATTTTTACCGATTTATCAGAATTGATTATTACGATCGCCGTAATGCATTGTTGAAAACAAGAACATTTGATGATTACCAACTTTATATGGATAAGTATTGGCGTTCTTCCGAAATAACCATGAAGAACCATCAATCGAGCAAAACAACGAAATTGGTCGTAAGAAACATTCAATTTCAGGTTGGCTTAACGGATCGGGATTTTGATATTGCCACCTTGAAAAGATCGAGATAACACCCGGGGGTACAGACGATGAGGTCAAAAATAAGTACTAAGGGGAACTTTATTTCACCACTGGTCAGTGCATTGGCAATGTTCGTTTGTTGGAATGTATCAGCAGGAAAACTTGATGTGTCTTTAGGATGGGAACAACGGGGTTTTTTTGAAAAAGGCGTGTCTGATGGACAGGAAACTGAAAGCCATTCGTTTCAGGCGGGAGGAAAGTACTTTACTGAATGGGATGATGATAAACAACATGTAGTTATCGATGCGTTATATCGAAAAGATTCCAGCAGTAATAACAGAGTGCCTTTTGAACCACGGGATTTGTATTGGGGATATGTTCATGATTCATGGGAACTTTATGCTGGTTTCAGGAAAGTCTTTTGGGGTGTCACGGAGTTTAGTCATCCTGTGGATATTATTAATCAGTCAGATTTGGTTGACGATCCTTTTGGAAATGAAAAACTCGGTCAGCCGATGATTAATTTAACCAAAGTTAATGACTGGGGTATCTTTGATCTGTTTCTTCTTACCGGATTTAGAGAGAGAACTTTTCCTGGTCATAAAGCAAGGTTACGTGCTGAACTGGATATTGACAGCCGAAATGCGGTTTATCAGCATACTGATAAAAAATCAAAGCTGGACTTTGCTGTGCGTAGTCATCATACATTAGGTAACGTCGATTTAGGATTATCCTATTTTAATGGCACTGAACGCACCCCGGAGTTTGTTCTAAACAGTAATAACCAGCTTGTTCCTTATTACGGTCAAATTCAGCAGCTCGGATTGGAATATCAATGGAACATTAATAATTGGATCGTCAAATGGGAAGGGGCTTACAGGCAAAAAGATAGCCATTTTTCGACAAGCCCTAAAACATCATTTTTAGTTTATTCCGGCGGATTGGAATATACACATTATGGTGTTTTTGGAAGTAGAGCTAATTTGACTTTTTTCCTCGAGTATATGAAAGATACGCGTAATAAATTTTCAGACACGCCTTTTGAAAATGATGTTTTTGCTGGTGTTCAGTTTTCTGCAAATGATGAACAAGACATGGTTTTGTTTTTAGGTGTGACTCAGGATGTTCATCATGGCACCAGAGCATGGACATTTAATGGCAGCAGACGCTTTGGCGATAATTTCAAATTATCATTGAATGGTGCCATTTTTGAAAACTTAAGTTCTGGCGATCTTTTATATAGCTTCCGTAATGAAAGTTATATTGGCATGAAGTTTATCTATTTCTTTGGTGTCTAAAACTGATTAAAGGGTTAAAAATGAAAAAGGAAAACTTTCTGAGTCTGTCTGAAAGACATCAACAGGAAGTATTATCAGAATTACTGGGTCTAAGTCCTGTTCAGTCTTCCTCTGGAACGCTTAATGAACGGCTAGCCAAGCATAATTTGGATAATATTTCGCTGGTTTCATTGTTTGAATCAATCGCCGCAAACTATTCTGAAAAAACAGCCGTGGTATTAAATAATGAGAAGATGAGTTATGACGAGCTGAATAAGCGAGCAAACCAAGTTGCACACTATTTAATTGAAAAAGCACCAGAAAGCAAATGCATAGGTATCTTTTTAGAACCATCTTTTGAAATGGTTATCAGCATTATAGGGATATTGAAAGCGGGTTATGCCTATTTACCAATAGATATTAATAATGCTGATGAAAGAATAAAATCGATTCTTAATGATGCAAAACCGGACATTATCATCACAAAAAGTGTATATTTGAATTCGCTATCTGGATTTTCGGATGAGGTTTTCTGTTTTGATAGTCACGATTCGGCACTTTTACATTCATTAGCATTAAATCCCAAGAAAGATATCAAGGGCACGCAATGGGCTTATGTCATCTATACCTCGGGTTCAACAGGAATACCAAAAGGGGTACCAATCGCACATTACAATGTGGTTCATCTTTTCCGTGCGACAGAAAGACTATTTAATTTTTCTGATAAAGATATTTGGACCTGTTTTCACTCAATAGCATTTGATTTCTCCGTTTGGGAAATTTGGGGTGCGCTTTTAAAAGGAGGAATACTGGTATTGGTTCCTTATAATATCAGTCGCAATCCTCCCAAGTTTTATGAGTTATTGGTACGTGAAAAAGTAACAGTATTAAATCAAACCCCAACGGCATTTAGATTACTGATGCAAACAGATGACTATATGTCAAACAAAACAGAACCTCTTAGCCTGCGATACGTTATTTTTGGTGGGGAAATGTTGAATATGTCAAGTCTTCGTCAATGGACAGACAAGTATGGATATCAACAACCTGAATTAATCAATATGTATGGTATTACAGAAACAACAGTACATGTTACTTTTCATAAGATTAGCCCAGATGATTTAATCAATAATGTAAGCCCGATCGGGTTACCTTTACCAGGAGTGATAATTTACTTATTAAATGAAGCAGGTCAGCCAGTAAAAGAAAATCAGGCTGGAGAGATGTATATTGCAGGCTTAGGTGTTGCCAATGGTTATTTAAACCGTCCGGAATTAAGCCGTAAGAAATTCATTACTAACCCCCTTGATGAATTATCTTCAAATTTATACCGTACTGGTGACCTTGCCCAGTATATGGAAAATGGTGAGTTGTGTTATCTGGGACGTATTGATAATCAGATTCAAATTAGAGGATTTCGGGTTGAACTGGGTGAGATTGAATCTGCAATGCGGAAATTAAGTTTTGTAAAGGATGCTATTGCGACTATATATGGACAAGAACAAAACTATGGACAAGAACAAAACGACTTGAAAATTATTGTGGTATATCAATCTAATGCAGCTAATGAGATTAAGCATAAAGAGATCAGGCAGCGATTGAAAGAGTATCTTCCTGATTATATGCTGCCGGATTTTACGGCAAGGGTTGGGGAATTTCCAATGAATAAAAATGGCAAGTTAGACCTAAGCCAGATTCGATGGGATAAAAAGGGCATGGCTGATGGAGATGTGATATGAACAATAGTGATTATATTAAAATTAGCCCGATTCTATTTTTTTAAGCAATCTATCAAATTTAAGCAATTAATTGCGGTTTTTGTTTATCTCCAATAAACTTATTTTTGATATTTGTAAAAATAGAATATAGGGGAGTGACAATGATTGGTTATATCACATTGGGTACAAATGATTTTTCCCGTGCAGCTAAATTCTACGATGAGCTGCTTGCTGAGTTAGGTGCTCTGCGTGTCATGGAAACACCGGATTTTATCGCCTGGGGGCCGGATTTTAATGTAACAAATCTATGCATTATTAAGCCGTTTGATGGTAATCCGGCAACAGTGAGTAATGGGGGAATGATTGCACTCAATGTTGACAGTCAAGAAAAGGTCAATCAAGTGTATAACAAAGCTATTGCCCTTGGAGCAGCAGATGAAGGAAAGCCAGGTCCTCGTGGCGAGCATGGTTTTTATGCTGCTTACTTCAGAGATCTTGACGGTAATAAATTGAATGTCTTCTGTATGTTACCGGGATAATCTCTATTATTAGGATGCACACAGGCAACTATTATAAAGTTGCCTGTGCACACCCTAACACACATTTTCATGAATAAGTTCAGTTTATTAGAAAAGGAGATGTTTATTATTAAATGACGAAATATTTGATGTTATTATATAAATGAAATTGATAATAATAAAAGTGATTTCAATACATACTTAAATACTTCGTATTTTCTCAATACTAAATAAATTTCATTTAGCATTGGCATATACTTTTATCTCTGTTTTCTAAAGTGAGGGGTGAGTAATTAAAGTTGAAAAAATATGAATGCATTTTTATATAAAGTTTATTACCACTATTTTTAGTAAAAAATATTTATACCCTATGGATTTCAAGATGCAACTTGAAAGAAGATGGGTATATATGTTTTTATTATGTATATCTTCAATAATGGTCTGTGTATGAATGAATCTCTATAGGTCTTTCATTACATTTAACATTAAATGGAATTTATTGATATGAGTGAAAAAAACAATACACTAATTGCCTCATTGGTAAATGAAGGTACGTCGGCTGTTGGTTATTCGGCTGAGGAAATTTTATTAAGGTTGTTATATCAGTTAATTATTATTCTTATTGTTACACGACTTTTTGTTTGGATTAGTCGCTCTTTTTTAGGGCAAACGGCCGTTGCAGGAGAAATATTGGCAGGCTTGGTTTTAGGGCCAAGTGTAGCAGGAGCATTATTTCCAGAACTCATGGGAAGTATTTTTCCAAAAGAAAGCTCAACGATTTTTATAGGAATTTCTCAGATTGGGCTAATTTTATTAATGTTTGAGATAGGGCTTGAATTTGAGTTCGGAGAGAAACTAAAAAAGAGTCGATTTGCGGTCGCTGTGATAAGTATTGCGGGTGTTTTTCTGCCTTTTACGGTAGGTTACTTTTCTGCTGAATGGATATGGAACTCTATTACAGTCCCACGCCCTGATAAGAATACTTTCCAATTGTTTTTTGCTTTAGCGTTATCGATTACTGCTATTCCAGTTCTGGGAAGGATTTTTATGGAATTGGGGTTGGCTCACACGCGAACAGCGGCTTTAATAATCGGAGCTGCCGCAATTGATGATATAGTTGGTTGGATATTATTGGGTGCTATATTGACACTCTTTGTCTCTAACTATCAGTTAGATCAATTTATATTTAATATATTTGGTATAGTTATTTATATCATACTGATATTTTTGATTGTCAGACCACTTCTGCGTCGTTGGCTTTCTTCGAGATTAAGAAAAGAAAAACGATTTAGCCATACCACTATGGCCTGCATTATCATTGTTCTGTTTTTGTCTGCTTCTGTAACGAGTTATCTGGGGATTTTTGCCCTAATCGGTAGCTTTGCTATTGGGGTAGTGTTACATGAAAATAGAGAGTTCGTCATACGCTGGAAAGAAAGTATTGGTAGTTTGGTGCATGTATTTTTTCTCCCAATATTTTTCACGTATACGGGGCTTCGCACAGATATTGGTAGCCTTAATGGGCCCGATGAATGGATGATGTGTTTACTGGTATGCTTGTTGGCGTTTGCTACAAAATTTGGGGGAACCTACATTGCAAGTCGATTTTTAGGTGAAAATCGGCGTATTGCTGCGACGATTGGTATTTCAATGAACACAAGAGCTTTAATGGAGCTTATTGTTCTCAATATTGGCTATGATTTGGGAATTTTGCCACCTAACATCTTTACCATGTTAGTTATTATGGCTATTTTGAGTACGTTCATTACAACGCCCCTGATCCGCCGATTAATGAGGGTATCATAGAGTAACCCTTTATTTAAGGTGGAAAAAGGCTTCATTTGTGATTGGATAATGCTCGCTAAACAAATTGTATTTGTATAAGAATACCGAACACCTAAAAAGCCTGCAATATTATTAACATGACAATGAGGTATAACGATGAAATTGAAACCAACCAAACACCATTATTCCGTTGAATTGAAGCTGGAAGCTGTTCAGCAGGTTGTTCTCCATCAGCAACAGATTGTCGATGTCGCCCGTTCACTGGAGGTCGATAGCAGTACCCTGAGAAAATGGAAAAAGCAATCCTA
>NZ_VCDP01000017.1:0-69654 GCF_033949345.1 Xenorhabdus littoralis | reverse complement strand
CTAAAGCCATAAAATAAAAAAACCTGACAATGAATACGTTGTCAGGTTTTTTACGATCATATCAATCGCATTTAATGGGCATCCACAAATGCCATCTTCAATACAAACAGCAGCGTCACTACGATAACGCACAGGCTGATATCACGCCATTTACCGGTTCCCAATTTCATGGCGCAGTAGGCGATAAAGCCCAGCGCGATCCCTTCAGTAATGGAGAAGCTAAATGGCATCATCACGGCGGTGATAAATGCAGGCACAGACTCCGTCAGATCGTTCCATTTTACCCGTGTCAGGCTGGAAGTCATCAATACACCGACATAAACCAACGCCCCTGCCGTAGCGTAGGCAGGCACCATACCCGCCAGCGGAGAGACAAACATCACCAGCAGGAACAAAATACCGACTACAATCGCCGTCAGGCCTGTACGCCCACCGACAGAAACCCCTGAGGAGCTTTCAACATAGGCGGTAACCGAAGAGGTTCCAATATAAGAGCCCGCAACAGAACTGATACTGTCCACATACAGCGCTTGTTTCATGCGTGGGAATTTGCCGTCACTGTCTGCAAGGCCAGCCTTATCCGTCACACCAATCAATGTGCCGGAAGAATCAAACAAGTTCACCAACATGAACGAGAAGATAACCCCTGCCAAAGCGATATCCAACGCACCTTTCACATCAACGTTACCGACGACACTCATCACGCTGGGCGGCAGGTCAAAAATACCGTGATATTCCACATATCCCATCATAAAGCCGATACTGGTTGTCACTACGATAGAGACCAATACCGCCGCATGGAAATTGCGCGCGGCTAAAATAGCAATAATGAAAAAGCCCAATGTTCCTAACAGGACGTTATGGGAAGTAAAATTACCAATTGAGACGATGGTGTCGGGATTAGGAACGATAATGCCCGCATTTTTTAATCCCATCATGGCAATGAAAAGGCCGATGCCACTGGTAATTCCCACTCGCAGGCTCAATGGAATATTGGCGATCATCCAGTAACGGATACGGAAGAGCGTTAAGAGCAATAGACCCACTGCTCCCCAGAAAATAGCCCCCATTGCGACCTGCCATGAGATGCCCATCGAACCGACCACAACAAAGGCGAAAAACGCATTCAGTCCCATTGCCGGAGCAACGGCAACAGGCAAGTTCGCCATCAATCCCATCAGAATACTGCCCACTGCGGCAATTAAACAGGTCGTAACAAATACCGCCTTAATATCCATGCCCGCAACCGCCAAAATCTGCGGATTAACAAAGACGATATAGACCATCGTGAGAAAGGTCGTCAGTCCGGCAACCATTTCGGTGCGAACCGTTGTGCCATGTTCCTCTAATTTAAACACGCGCTGAAACAAGCCCTGACGATTTTCAGAGCCAGAATTTATTGTGCTCATGTAATATTGTTTCCCCAAAAAACGAAGTTTTCGACTTATCCTACAGGAAACCCATAAAAATCGTTACTGTGGAACAACAAAAAAAGTAAACGTTTGCGGAGCGTATAATCAATAAGTTACATAACACAATGATTGTTGTGGTTATTCATCAGGTGACGCTATTTTATGCGTTATTTCTGCCATTCATCATGTTATGCCAGAAGAAAACAATATAGCGTCTTACTCTTTATTTAATTCAGAATTAACAGAAGAGCCATCGGATGGCATAGTAGCCAGTATATCGTTAAGCATATCTCCCCATTCCTTATCGCTGATTCAGGCCGCAAAACAGGCGTTCAATCATTCATTCCTGTCGGTGTTTATCACTGCTGGATCATTGCTGATATTGACTGCGGTGGGGATTGCCGTATTCGGGAAAGAAAAACACCTCTGATTTATTGAATCAGAGGTACACAGTATGGCAGCGTGTACCTCTGAAATTTACTGATTATTATTTCTGATTATCTTATGCCACGCCAAAAAGCAGTGTAATTCTCTGAGGTGACGACAGTAATACTCAGTATTTAACATAAAGAATACCAACAAGAACTCCAATGTAATCATAGCTAAAGAAATGTTACTGTATTTCAAGATGCCAGCCACGAATTTCAGGCCCACCAATAGAGCAAAAATAATCATAAAAAGATAACGTGCTAAAGATAGCATCCTGAAACCCAATGTTATTCCTCGGTGGGTGAGTAAAATGGGCAACGAAGAAAATACAAGCGCAACTGCGACCACAAAAAATAAGATGGGCAAGTCATTTTTGTTATCAAAATTAGATAACAGCATAAATGTTCCGATTACATAAGCCTTCATCAATAAAACAGTAGCTAATGTCGTCATCAATAACGCTTTTCTGGACATGCCGAATTCCAACAGATGTTGATATTTGTTTATTCTTTTCTCTGTCAGCAACGTAGCGTCATTTCTTTTTACTCGCAGGTTCAGATCATAACTTGCTTTTAGTGTGTTACGGAGGTTTGTATTTAATACACAATACTGCCAGAGCATGGTGAATATATTTTTCTTTTGAGAAGCCGTGTGTTCATCACACTGATCAGATTCATTGTCTATCTGTTTTCTCAATAGCTGGTTCGTCGTTCTGAACCATAAAATTTCTGTCATTGCCTGAGAAAAAGAAGTACTGTTAATAATTACCCTATTTGTAAAGAAATTAAAAAACACGATAATCAATAAATACCATTCGTGGTGCATATAATAGACAAAGTAATCAAGCAAAAGAATGCTCAAGGCAAATATAATACTCAATGTATTCAGAGCGTTGAGGGTTTTTAAAGCGGAGATATTACCTCTGTAAGCATAAAGTGCCAGCAAAGAAACTACCGAAATAATAAACATATTAGCAGAGCGAATAAATCCTGCCACATCAGTAGAAAAATAAAATCCGTAAAAGACGATCACCAATATGATATAAGAAACAAATATCAGAATGGGAAATAAAGCCAGTAATATACTTTCCTCAGAAGATCGATTAATGGTTATTTTATCTTTAAGTCTGATAAAATCATCCGTTTGGGTAAGTGAAGAATCATCACTTTTTATTCTTTTCTCTATATTTTCATACAGATCAAAAAAATTCCTAAGTTTTTTATTGGTTAATATTTCGTTTATATCCATTTTATTTTTCTCACTCAAGATTATTTATCCATCGATTGCCTTTCTCTTTTATCACTCCTTATTTTTTTACGTTTTTCTGACTTCATCATTCTTGAGTATTCCCTTAATTGTTTTCTATTGAATCCTTTTAGTTTATTCAATTCCCTATTCTCAAAAATAAGCGCTATTCTATAATGCATGCTAGACAATATAAAATCAGTATAATAATGGCTGTTCAATATTTTCTTTATGACAATACAACATAATGCCATAAAGAAAAAATAAGCAAAAGAAATGTTGGTCAGTTTTCCAATGCAAATAACTAATAAACTAAATAAAAACACAAAATAATTTAAATAGTATTGTATCACGGAACCATAATAATACCCTTTCAAAGTAAATACGACCTGTGAAAGTGTAATAAAACCAGCAACGACTAATATTGAAATGAAAAAAATAGCCTTTATCTCATTACTTGGATTTTGTATAAGTAATGCTGGTAGAGCTGCTGCCAAACCAGAGAAAAAAAACATATAAACGATAGCAATAAAAGATATAATAAGTCTTATCTTATACTGCCCCGGATAACAAAAATACTCCTTGTAACTTCTAACATCCAGTATAATGTTTTCTAACACCGGGTCATTATTTTTTATTTTCCCTTCCAACTCCTTTCCTTTATCAAATAATTTTTTTAAACCAGTATCAAAAATGAATTCTTTTATTCTCATATTATTTTCTAAACACCTTGTGTAGATATACAATAAGTACGATTATCTGTAACATTAAAATCAATAAATTACTGATTTTCATAAGCAACGGAATAGATAGTACCAATAATATAATCGCCTGTTTTAAATATATTTTCTGGATTACGGATTGAACCCGACATTCCACTTCCCACAAATCCACTACCTGCGATAAGAGAATCTTTAAGATGCTTTCGTAACGTATTTTGTATCTCTTCTGTAGGGTAACGTTTAATATACTTCCCTTGCCCTATAGCTCTTTTTATTGCTTGATTAGATATTCCCGGATTATTATGCCGCATAATTTCTTCAGTCAATCGTTTTCTTTCATGTCTTGGCATATTTTTCAGCCATTCTGATGCCTTACGGGGGGAAGTAGCCTTCATTATCTTATAGGTTTGATAGGCTTCCTTTAATGCGGCAGATCCTGACGCAAGAGAGGTTATATCTAAGATTGTTGTCGTTGTAACATACCAATCTTGTGAATCTAACCAAGCGATATGTTCCGCGCCTTCATCACCATTAGCAGTCAGTTGATAAACTCTATATCCTCCATTGATGCATTGGGCAGCGGTTGCAGCAAACCCACTATAAGCTAAAATTACACCTGCTGTACTACCACCTCCAGTAAATGGCACTGCCATCCCTGATGCTACCCCTCCCAATACAGTCGCTACAGCACCACCACACGAAATTGCTGTCGATCCAATCTCTAACATCAAACTGGGTTCTGAAACTGTTTTTTTCAGTTCGACCTCTGGACTCGCCCCGGCTTCAAGATTAAAGATAATAATATGCGTCAATTCAGAAGAAACCGGACTTCCGCGTCTTTTCGATGGTCTAACCAAATAACGCTTAGACAAACCATCTGAATAAATAATTCCAGCACCATAAAAATCACGGTGGCAATCCAATGCATCAGCTATCGCCTTAAAATCGATATTAGCGGCATTACGAGATCCCAAAAGGCTTGAGTATTGTAAACTCGGCAGTTTACTCTCATCAAACTCATTCCTTAATTGTGAGGTAAGACTTTCAAATCGCATTTTAATTACCACTCGTGATTGTTAATTAATAAACTGTCTCTTCCCAAGCACAATATCCTGATGTACCAGCCACGTGATGCTGACAAACAATATCTTTATACCTTACTGCCACAACTTCTTCTGGTTGCTGATCATTATGATTCACAGAGTGAGGATACTGGACATTCAAATTCAGTAATTTCGCATTGCGTAAATTAACTGAATAATAACGTTCTTGCCCACCGGTTTGTGATGTCCGATAAAAATCAAACATCAGGTCAAGTTCCTCATTGTTTGAAATTGCCATCATTAATAACGGAGAGGATTTATCCAGAGGCTTTACGAATTTAACCGGTTGATGAGAAACGTTTTGTGCACGAGAAATACCATGATTAAATTGTAATACAAAAATTTGGTCTTCATGCCCCAACTGAAATTTATTACCAATAGAATCCAGTGTAGAACATCCTTGAGAAATCAGTCCCTGAAGTTTTCCTTTAATTGTCACATAAATTGAATTCGCCATATTATTTTCATCCTTCATCATTTTTTGGTCTTACTTTACCTCTGGTGTTATAGCAGGAAATTTAGCCAAAAAATACTGATTGAATCCTAAAAACAGAACTAACCACATGGATAAAAATATCTTGCTTCAATAAGAAAAATATCAGTCAGATGGGAGAATGAAATAACTTTCTGATTTTTTAGCTTGATATAAAAAAACTCCCTGCCTCACAACAGGGGAGTTACATACGAAATAGAAAAACAAAATAGAAAAGAGATTCCATATTGAAAAATTAATTTTGCGTAACTACATCTAATTCTTTTTTACGCCAGAATCTAAAGAGGGATGTTTTTTCTCGCCCTACAGAAAATTGACGGGCAATGTAATTGGCAATTAATTCCAGTGATAAACACATCACAAAATAAATCAGCGCAACGAATAAAAAGACTTCCATCGGATAAACCATGCTGCGGTTATTCACCTGTGTTGCCAAAAATGATAATTCTGATACGCCAACGATATACGCCAGTGAGGTGTCTTTAATTAAGGCAATCCATTGGTTGATGAATGAAGGTATCATCATGCGCAATGCCTGCGGTAAGACGATATGCCACAGCACTTCCCAGCGGTTGAATCCCAGTGATAATCCTGCGCGCCACTGGCCTTCACCAATAGCCAGAATACCGGCTTTAACACCGTGTGCCAGATAAGCGGAAGTAATTAATGCCAGCGCACAAACGACTGTCGTGATTTCGGGAATTTCCATCCCCAAGACCACGGGCAACAAGAAGTACGTCCAGAAAATCAGCATGATCACCGGAATGGCACGGAAGAATCCCAATACTGCCGCCAGCAGATTAGCCCAGAATCCACGCAGCATCGCCAGTGCTATTCCACCCAAGATACCCAATACGATAGAAATCACGCCGGCCATGATGCTGATTACCAGCGTCAATGCCGCTCCTGCCAATGGCCCGTCGGGAAATGTTCCCAGCAGCAAATAACGCCAGTTTTCTGCAATAACCGTAAAATCCATTTCAGTATCCCCTTGCTAATGTTTTCTGCTGACGCCACTGTCCCCAACCTTCCATCACGGCAATAATGGCGATATAAAGCACGGTTGCGATACCAAACGCCTCAAAGGTTTGCAGGGTCTGGGTTTCCACTTGGCGGGAAGCATAAGAGAGTTCTGCCACGCCGATTGCCATCGTTAATGAGGAGTTTTTGACAATGTTCATGTATTGCCCCAACAAAGGCGGCATGGCTATTTTCAACGCCTGCGGTAATACAACATGGCGCATGGCCTGCCAGCCTGTTAAGCCCAGGGCATGGGCTGCATATTTTTGCCCGCGTCCGACTCCCTGAATACCTGCACGTAATTCCTCAGCGACAAAAGGTGCGGAATAAAGGGTCAGGCCGATAAATCCCGCCAAGAATTCAAAAGATGGCCAGTCCAGCACCAGACCGAAAATCGTTGCTTCATGGGGTGTATTCAGCCACAGCATTGCTGTCTGCGGCAGAATCTGACCCGATGCGAAATACCAGAAAAAGAGTTGTACCAGCAGGGGAGTATTGCGGAATACCATGGTGTAGGTCGTGACCAGCCAACGCAATGGCTTAATTTCGCTATCCCGCGCAGCAGCAATCACGAAACCCAATAAGGTGGAGGAAACAATGGCACAGGCAGAAAGCCACAAGGTAATCAAGAAACCCTGCCAGAGCCAATGTAGATATTCAGGAGCCAGTAAGTGCTCGGTAATAAATTGCTCAAACATATCATTCACCACATCAACCAAACAGCAAAGCCCCGAGATAACGGGGCTAGTTTCAGGTGTTTTTTCCTAAAAGATAGCTAAAGGACAGTTATTGTTTTGCCTGACTCTCCAATGGCGCGAATTTAAAGCCACCACGTGGCTGGGCCGATTTAGTTTCCGGGCCAAACCAGCGGTTATAAATTTTCTCTGCTTCACCCTCTTTTTCCAGTTTCAACAGAGTCTGGTTAACGACATCAATCAGTCGCCCTTCCCCTTTGGAAGCCGCGACTGCCTGATATTCGCGGGTAATGCTGAAAGGGGAAATTTCAAAGTCTGCTTTCTGGGCGCTTGGAACATTTGCCAACAAACCAACCAGTTTCGCATCATCCTGTGTAATAGCCTGAACATTGCCATTTCTCAATGCCGCAAAGGCCAGCGGGGTATCGTCATAAGAGATAACTTTTGCTGTCGGATAATGCTCACGCAGAGTAATTTCCTGCACAGTTCCTTTATCTGCGCCAATACGCAATTTAGCAATGTCGTCAGGGGTAGTCAGAACGCCTTTACGGGCAATGAATTTCTGGCCCGTTGCAAAATAAGGAACAGAGAAATCGACCTGTTTTGCACGTTCGTCAGTAATCGTGAAGTTCGCAGCGATTAAGTCAATTTTTTTGGAAGAGAGCAAAGGAATGCGGTTGGCCGGGTTAGTTGGGCGCAGTTCCAGTTTTACCCCTAAATCACTGGCAATGGCGTTAGCGATATCCACATCATAACCCGCCAGCTTTTTCGTTTGGGGATCGATAAAACCAAATGGCGGGTTACTGTCAAATACCGCAATACGTACCGTGCCCGCTTTTTTAATGTCATCGAGTTTATCTGCCTTTGCCACACCTGAAATCAGCGCCAGACCGGTCAGCAGTACAGTCACCGCTACGCGGGATTTATTGCGAACTTTCATTGAACACCCCTGTTGGTTATTAATTTTTATATGACCAACAAAAGCTATCAATTCCGCTATAGCACTTGAAATAATATAAAATGCTATGTTTATATCAATTATGAATATAAATAAAGGAAACGCCGACGAAAAATATCAGCGTTTCAAAGGGCTAAAATTATTCTTCGTTAGTCAGCAATTTTTCCAGCTTATCACCGCCAACGTGACGGAAATCCTGTCCCTTAACATAGTAAAAGATAAATTCACAAATATTCTGGCAACGGTCGCCAATGCGCTCAATGGAACGGGCACAGAAAAGTGCGGTCATAACATTGGGAATCGTTCTGGGATCTTCCATCATATAAGTCATTAGCTGACGGATAATTCCTTCGTATTCTTGATCGACTTTTTTATCTTCACGATAGATGCGAATGGCTTCTTCCAGATCCATGCGGGCAAAAGCATCCAGTACATCATGCAGCATTTGGATAGTGTGGCGACCCAATGATTCCAGACTGACCAGCAAGGATTGCTGTTGATGTGAAAACTTTTCAAGTGCAGTCTGGCAGATTTTATCGGCTACATCCCCGATACGCTCCAGTTCAGCAATGGTCTTGGAAATAACCATGATAAGGCGCAAATCGCTGGCAGTCGGCTGGCGTTTCGCAATGATGCGGACACAGGCTTCATCAATTGCCACTTCCATCATGTTTACTTTCTGATCATCCTCAATCACTTGCCTTGCCAGCGTTTCATCCTGATTGTGCATCGCCAGAATTGCTTTACTGAGTTGCTCTTCCACCAGCCCACCCATGGTCATCAATTCTGTACGAATATGCTCCAGCTCAGCATTGAACTGGCCGGAGATATGTTTGCTGAGATTCAGATTGTCCATCTTATGCTATCCCCCGTTTGCTATTCCCCGTTTAAACCTCGTATCAGCCGTAACGGCCGGTAATGTAATCTTCAGTCTGTTTCATCTTTGGTGTGGTGAACAGTCTGTCAGTATCACTGAACTCAATCAGTTCACCGAGGTACATAAATGCCGTGTAATCAGAACAACGTGCCGCCTGCTGCATATTGTGAGTGACGATCACAACGGTATATTCCGATTTTAATTCACTGATCAATTCTTCAATGCGTCCGGTTGAGATCGGGTCAAGTGCCGAACAAGGTTCATCCAGCAACAGAACTTCCGGGCGAATGGCAATGCCACGGGCGATGCACAGGCGTTGTTGCTGACCACCGGAAAGACTGTACCCACTCTGATGCAGTTTATCTTTGGTTTCGTTCCACAAGGCAGCCTTTGTCAGTGCCCATTGGACACGTTCATCCATCTCAGCCCTTGGCAGCTTTTCAAACAGGCGCACCCCGAAAGCAATATTGTCGTAAATTGACATCGGAAATGGCGTCGGTTTCTGGAAAACCATCCCGACCTTAGCGCGCAGCAAGGCAATATCCTGCTTGTCCGTCAGGATATTGGTGTCATCCAAAATAATTTCACCTTCTGCCCGCTGTTCAGCGTACAGTTCATACATTTTGTTGAAAGTGCGCAGCAATGTGGATTTGCCACATCCTGACGGCCCGATGAATGCCGTCACTTTATTCTGTGCAATATCCAGCGTGATATTTTTCAGCGCGTGGAATTTGCCGTAATAGAAGTTCAGATCACGTACCTGAATTTTGCTTCCTGCAAGGTTGCTTGTTGCAATGCCATTAGCCTTATTCATCAGTGCTTTTCTCTACCTATATAAAATAACGAAATAAAATAACGACATAAAATAGCTATATAAAATATTAGTGCTTTTTCTTCGCAAACAGCACACGCGCCACAATGTTGATCAGCAGTACGCACAGTGTTATCAGTAAGACACCGGCCCATGCCAGTTGCTGCCAGTCGGAGAATGGACTCATGGCAAACTTGAAGATGGTGACAGGCAGATTCGCAATCGGCTGGCTGAGATCGGTACTCCAGAACTGATTGGAAAGCGATGTGAACAGCAGCGGGGCTGTTTCACCGGCGATACGGGCAATCGCCAGCAATACACCGGTGATAATGCCGGATATCGAGGCTTTCAGGGTGATGGCAGAAATCATTTTCCATTTCGGCGTCCCCAGAGCATAAGCCGCTTCCCGCAGATTATCCGGTACCAGTTTCAACATGTTCTCTGTTGTGCGGATAACGATGGGGATCTGCAACAGCGCCAGTGCAATCACGCCGGCCCAGCCAGAGAAATGTTGTACTTTTGCCACCACCACTGTGTAGACAAACAACCCGACAACAATCGAAGGTGCTGAGAGCAGAATATCGTTAATAAAGCGGATGGTTTCTGCCAACCACGAACGACGGCCGTATTCCGCCAGATAGACCCCCGCCATAATTCCCAGTGGAGTGCCGAATACAGTTGCCCAGAAGATAAGCAGGCCACTACCGACAATGGCGTTTGCCAATCCACCGCCTTCTGTGTTGGGCGGTGGCGTCATTTCGGTAAACAGCGCCAGTGACATACCATCAATGCCTTTGGTGACGGTGGAGAATAAGATCCAGCTCAACCAGAATAGACCGAATGCCATGGTTGCCATGGACAGCATCAACGCAATTCGGTTTTTCTGGCGTCGCCATGACTGCATGCGACGACGGCTTTTCATGTCCACTTCATTGATTGCACCAGCCAGATGTGGCGGTTGATTATTGGTAATTGTCATTTTTTTCAGCGCCCCTCATTTTTTGCCAGACGCATAATCATCAATTTTGACAATGCCAATACAATAAAGGTGATCACAAACAGGATCAGCCCCAACTCCATCAATGCAGCGGTATGCAGGCCAGATTCAGCCTCCGCAAATTCGTTCGCCAGCGCAGAAGTAATACTGTTCCCCGGCATGTACAGGGACAAGCTGTCAAGCTGGTAGGTGTTACCGATTATAAAGGTTACGGCCATCGTTTCTCCCAAAGCCCGGCCAAGCCCCAACATCACGCCGCCAATCACGCCGTTCCTGGTGTAAGGCAGGACAATATGCCAAATCACTTCCCATGTTGTACAACCGATCCCATAGGCTGACTCTTTCATCATGACAGGTGTTTGCTCAAACACATCACGCATGACAGAAGCGATATAGGGAATAACCATGATGGCGAGAATGATCCCCGCAGCCAGTATGCCGATTCCAAACGCGGGGCCGGAAAACAGTTCCCCTATAATGGGTATGCTCGATAACACATCACCAACGGGTTGCTGGAAATATGTGGCAAACAAGGGAGCAAAAATAAATAAACCCCACATGCCGTAAACGATACTGGGGATCGCTGCCAACAATTCAATAGCTATGCCCAAAGGACGCTTCAACCAGTTCGGTGCTAATTCCGTCAGAAACAAGGCAATGCCAAAACTCACCGGAACCGCAATAATCAGGGCAACTAATGATGTCATCAGTGTGCCGTAAATGGGCACTAATGCGCCAAACAGACCTGCGGGTGCATCCCAATCTTTGTTCCACAAAAAAGCAAAACCAAATGCCCGTATACTTGGCCAAGAAGCAGTTATCAGCGAAATGATAATGCCTCCGAGCAGGAATAAAGTCAGCAGCGCGGCTAATCTAACCAGAACGCTGAAAATCATGTCGCCATTTTTGCTTGGTGCTTTCAATGCCGTTTTACGTTCGGCCATACGCTGAATTCTCATTTTGGATGATATCCCCCTCGGAAGGGGGATATTTGACAGTGACTTATTTGTAATGCTGGCAGGCCATCAGCCATCAATATAACGGTTTGCCACTACTATCTTTGATGTTGCTCTTCCATGCTGCACGTACCTGACTGACAACTTCTTTCGGTAGAACGGCATAATCCAGATCTTTCGCCTGTTTTTTGCCTTTGTCGTAAGCCCAATCAAAGAATTTCAGGACTTCAGTGCCATTTGTGGCATTCGCCTGCTGTTTGTGAATGAGAATGAATGTCGTGGAGGTGATTGGCCAAGCGTTATCACCTTTTTGGTTTGTCAGATCCTGAGCAAAACTGCTGCTCCAGTCCGCACCTTTAGATGCTGCACTAAAGTTTTCAGCAGTCGGGGCAACGACTGAACCATCCGCTGAAACCAGCTTGGTGTAAGCGAGGCCATTTTGCTTCGCATAAGCATATTCAACGTAGCCAATCGAACCCGGCAGGCGTTGTACAAATGCAGCAATACCATCATTGCCTTTGCCACCCAGTCCGGTTGGCCATTTGACCGTAGTTCCCACGCTCACTTTTTCTTTCCACTCAGGGTTAACTTTGGCCAGATAACGGGTGAAAACGTAGGAAGTTCCTGAACCGTCGGCGCGCCGTACTACGGCAATATTTTGATCAGGGAGTTTGAGATCTGGGTTCAGTTTTACAATCGCCGGGTCATTCCATTTCTTAATATTCCCCAGATAGATATCACCGAGGGTTTTGCCATCCAGAATCAACTGGCCGGATTTGATGCCGGAAATATTCACGACCAGCACAATACCGCCGATGACGGTAGGAAACTGAAACAGGCCATCTTGCGCTAATTTTTGATCGGAAAGCGGCGCATCAGATGCACCAAAATCAACAGTATTGGCATTAACTTGCTTCACACCACCCGAAGAACCGATACCCTGATAATTGATTTTATTGCCGGTTTCTTTTTGATAAGAATCCGCCCACTGGGTATATACCGGTGCAGGAAATGTCGCACCTGCCCCCGTCAAGCTGATGGCGGCAAATGAAGACAGGGACGTCATGGCAAAAGCGGTAGCCATGATGCTCGCCACGGTGGTACGCATTAATTTCATACTCCCTCCTGCTGGGATACGCATCATTAATTAAAAACAAGTGTCAGATATCGTCCATCGACAATTTGGTTTTTAGGTTAAGAAATGGATCAGAGAGGAAAATAGGTGAATTCAATGACAGGAAAATGTATGAATTATGACATTTTTATGACAGGTGTTTTTCAACGAACCAATGAACAACTGTTTTCAGGCGGGATTTATTTTTTATTCATTTATTTTTTATTTCAATGGAATATATGCGCGAATAGATAATCCCCGCTTTTCACTTTCCCCCACTTCAATATATCCTCCGTGGATATCAATGATGCGACTGATGATTGCCAACCCCAGTCCTACGCCCCGATGATTATGGTGAATATTATTGTGAGTATTGCGGGCCTGCTCTCGCTGCATAAACGGCTGGAACAGAATAGCAGCTTCTTCTTTCGTCATGCCGGTGCCGTTATCTTCTACCTGAAACCAGCCGAATTTTTCGGTTGAGCCACTGCTGATCCGAATCCATCCATTGCCATAACGCAGAGCATTAGTGAACATATTGGCCAAAACACGCTGAATGGAAAGTGAATTGGCCAAAATGAAAATGGATTGGGTAGACAGGTGATTTTCGACATTCGCCGTACAGCGCTGCTCTTTCTCAATGACGGCTTCAAGCAGCCCATTCAACTCACAACAGACCATCGGCACATCCTGCCCTGCGCGCTGATAGTCAATGAATTGATCGATAATGGCGTTGCATTCCTCAATATCCCGATGGATGGATTCTGCGAGAAAATCCTCTTTTTCTCCCATCATTTCCATCGCCAGCCTAATACGGGTGAGCGGAGTGCGTAAGTCATGACTCACTCCGGCTATTAATACTGCACGCTCACTTTCCTGTGCTTCCAGTGATCGTTTCTGGATATGGAGATACCACCAGAATGCCGTAAATACTGACCATGCCGCCGTAAAAACCCCGATAAAAATATAAGGAAGCAAGACATTGAATGAGAGTGTTTCCATCCTCATCAACAGCCGGGCAACCAAATAGCTGACCAGCAAGCTGCCCAGCATTATCACCAGAGTCAAATACAGCAGCCTTTTCATACTTGGCTTCCATCAGGAACAAAAACGTATCCTAACCCCCAAACGGTCTGGATATAACGGGGATGGGCCGGATCTTCTTCAATCAGGCGACGCAGGCGAGAAACCTGCACATCAATGGAGCGCTCCATTGCGCCATATTCTCTGCCCCGGGTTAAATTCATCAACTTATCCCGCGACAATGGAGCGCGTGGGTGGGAAACCAGAGCTTTCAGTACGGAAAACTCCCCACTGGTTAAAGGTAATAATTCATCTTTATGGAACATTTCACGTGTACCGAGATCAAGTTTAAATTTTCCAAACTTGATTACCGCGTTATCGGGTGTCTGTGCCCCGGGTAATTTATTAGTCTTACGACGCAGGACAGCCCGCATACGTGCCAGCAATTCACGCGGGTTAAAAGGCTTGGCGAGATAATCATCAGCCCCAATCTCAAGCCCTACAATCCGATCGACTTCTTCCCCTTTCGCGGACACCATAATGATCGGAATCGGGTTATGCTGGCTTCTCAGCCTTCGACAAATAGACAGTCCATCCTCGCCCGGCAGCATTAAATCCAGAACAATTAATTGAATAGACTCCCTGGTCAATAAACGATCCATCTGTTCTGCATTTGCTACACTACGAACTTGAAAACCCTGCTCGGATAAATAACGTTCCAATAACGCCCGCAAGCGCATATCATCATCAACAACAAGGATCTTGTAACTATCTTGCATGTTTCAGCTCCCCAGATGCTCCCTGCCTGCAATATCCATTACTTTTACAGAAAACCCATAATCCAATAGAGACTAACCGCACGTATTCTAAAGCCGTTTACGGAATTGACAATAATTGCTTATGTTTAAGTTTTCTATCCTTGTTCTCCCATTTACATCACTCAATTCTGTGAGTTATGCCAAAGGCTGGTAGCTAATTGCCAATATCCAGTAAGTCACCATACCGTTAGGCGTCATTACCGTGACTTCATCATCAGTCTGTTTGCCCAGTAACGCTCTCGCTACAGGAGAATCAATGGAGATCCATTTTTTGGCGGGTTCAAATTCATCCGGTCCTACCAGACGGAAAACATGCTCTTCTTCATTTTCGTTTTCGACTTTTACCCATGCCCCAAAAAAAACTTTTCCTTCTTGCCGCAGATCTGGATCGACAATTTGCAGCACATCTAACCGTTTGGACAAAAATCGCACACGCCGGTCAATTTCCCTTAATCTTTTTTTACCATAAATGTATTCTGCATTCTCTGAACGGTCACCCAATGCGGCTGCATCCGAAACCGCCTGAGTGACTTGGGGACGTTCAGTTTTCCAAAGATATTTCAATTCCTGATCAAGCGTATGCCAACCTTCTCGGGTAATGTAGTTACTCTTGGCCATGAAAAACTCACTTGAGAAAAGATGATTAATGGCGGAGTACTATATCTCAACCCGAAATATATTCGATGAATTCTGTCGCAACATGACCTAAATATCGCGCTAAACTGGAAATTATCGCGCTCAGCACGTATAAATGGAGCCAGTTTGAACCATGCCGATATTATTTCAGTTGAAATTTGATCCTGTCAGGCACTGTCTGATGATGTTCCGGGATATCTACTGACACCAAGAAAGTTGAAGAAAACAGACCATGAATGAATCTTTAAGTCGAATCATTGCCGGTGAGCTACAAGCTCAACCACAGCAAGTCCTAGCTGCCATTACTTTACTTGATGAGGGAAATACAGTTCCCTTCATTGCCCGTTACCGTAAAGAGGCTACCGGTGGTCTGGATGACACGCAGCTCCGCCAGCTCGAAAACCGTCTTGGTTACCTGCGTGAACTATCCAGTCGCCGTCAGACTATTCTGAAAACTATTGAGGAACAGGGTAAGTTAACAGTTGAGCTTGCAGAGGCGATTAATACCACGCTGAGTAAAACTGAACTGGAAGACTTGTACCTGCCATATAAACCTAAACGCCGTACCCGTGGGCAGACCGCCATTGAAGCCGGACTGGAACCTTTGGCTGATTTATTGTGGCAGGAGCCGCAACAAGAGCCGGAGCTGGCAGCAGCAGCCTATGTTGATGCTGACAAGGGCGTTGCCGATACCAAAGCCGCACTGGATGGTGCACGTTATATCCTGATGGAGCGTTTTGCCGAAGATGCGGCTCTGTTGGCGAAAGTACGTGAATACCTGTGGAAAAATGCCCACTTGGTATCCAAAGTTGTTGAGGGCAAAGAGGAAGAAGGTGCTAAGTTCAGCGATTACTTCGACTATCATGAAGCCATCGCCGCGGTTCCCTCTCACCGCGCCCTTGCCATGTATCGTGGCCGCAACGAAGGGATTCTGCAACTGTCCCTGAATGCTGATCCTCAATTTGAGGAAGCGCCAAAAGAGAGCCACTGCGAACACATTATTACCGATCACCTCAATCTGCGTCTGAATAACGCACCGGCAGACAGTTGGCGCAAAGCGGTAGTGAGCTGGACATGGCGAATCAAGGTGCTGATGCATCTGGAAACCGAGCTGATGGGCACACTGCGCGAGAAAGCCGAAGAGGAAGCCATCAACGTATTCGCCCGTAACCTGCACGATCTGATGATGGCTGCACCTGCGGGTATGCGCTCAACAATGGGTCTGGACCCGGGTTTGCGTACCGGAGTAAAAGTCGCCGTTGTTGACGCGACAGGCAAACTTATCGCAACTGACACCATTTACCCGCACACGGGACAGGAAAATAAAGCCATCGCCGCCGTTGCAGCCTTGTGTACCAAACACCAAGTGGAGCTGGTCGCGATTGGTAATGGTACTGCATCCCGTGAAACAGAGCGTTTCTTTGTCAACGTCCAGAAACAGTACCCAGATGTGACGGCACAGAAGGTCGTGGTCAGTGAAGCGGGAGCATCCGTTTATTCCGCTTCTGAATTGGCCGCACTGGAATTCCCTGATTTGGATGTTTCCCTGCGTGGCGCGGTTTCCATCGCCCGTCGTCTGCAAGATCCGCTGGCAGAGCTGGTGAAAATCGAACCTAAATCCATCGGTGTTGGCCAATATCAACATGATGTCAGCCAGACCCTGCTTGCCAAAAAACTGGATACTGTCGTCGAGGACTGTGTTAACGGCGTCGGCGTTGACCTGAACACCGCTTCCGTTGCCCTGCTGACCCGTGTTGCCGGACTGACCCGCGCTGTTGCCCAGAATATCGTTAACTGGCGTGATGAGAACGGTCGCTTTGACAACCGCAGCCAATTGTTGAAAGTTAACCGTCTGGGACCAAAAGCCTTCCTGCAATGTGCGGGCTTCCTGCGCATCAACCAAGGTGATAACCCACTGGATTCGTCAACCGTTCACCCTGAATCTTATCCGATCGTTGAAAAGATCCTGACAACAACCGAACAAACTTTGCCTGAATTAATGGGCAATCCTGCGAACCTGCGTAATCTGAAAGCTCAGGATTTCACGACGGAAAAATTCGGTATCCCGACCGTCACTGATATTCTGAAAGAGCTGGAAAAACCGGGTCGCGACCCACGTCCTGAATTCAAGACCGCCACGTTTGCCGATGGCGTTGAAACCATGAATGACCTGCAAGCGGGCATGATTCTGGAAGGCACCGTCACCAACGTGACTAACTTCGGTGCGTTCGTTGACATCGGTGTCCATCAGGATGGCTTGGTGCATATCTCTTCCCTGTCCGATCGCTTCGTGGAAGATCCACGTACCATAGTCAAAACTGGCGATATCGTGAAAGTGAAGGTGATGGATGTTGACCTGAACCGTAAGCGTATTGCATTGACCATGCGTCTTGATGAACAACCCGGCGAAACACCAGCACGTCGCGGAGGCTCTCAAGGCGGCAACCGTCAGGAGCAGCGCAATGGCAACAACCGCAACGGTAATGGCAAAGGCCGCCATAATCCCCGCTCTTCAGGTTCTGCGTCTTTAGCAAACAGCGCCATGAGCGATGCGTTAGCTGCCGCATTCGGCAAAAAACGTTAATCTTAATTTCTTAATTCCTGAACTGATCCAAGCGGATCAGTTCAGTGTTAGCCCTTTTATTCCCTGATAGGTGTGCCATTATCTGAATTGCAACTTTACATCCATTGGGTATATTTTTTTAACTATTTAAAATCACTAATTATATTTATATTAAAATAAATTATCACAGCAGATTAAATAAAATTAACCACGCCTTTATCTGATAAAAAACCATAGAATTCATGACAATGATTTTATTTGTTTCCAGCGTTATAAATTTGAATAAGTGATAACACCTGACTATTCCTGAAAATAATCCGTATAATTCGCTTTGCGATAAATCCATTAGTAAAAAAACTTATTGGATATTATAAAAAATACAATTAACTAACCTGTTCTTTAAATAAAAAACACATTCATACTGTTGAGGAAAAAGTAATGAATAAGCATATCCAAAGCAGTTTTAACTTACTCAGCAATATCCGTTTTTTCAATCTTTCCACTCATGACCCAGATGCCGATTCAGCCTGGTCATCAACCCTGTTTTATATTCCGCAATACCACCCACTCAAATTGATTTGGTATTCAAAACAAAATACCCGACATTCGCGGGAGCTGTACATCAACCCCCGTGTCAGCGGGACAATCTATAGCAGCCAGGTTATGCCTGATTCATCACTGGATCTGGCCGGCTCCCAATTTATGGGTTATGCCCGCCAAGTTCCCGACGAACAACTACAGGAGACGTATGATCACTTCTTTCTGAAAACCTTTCCTGATGAGAATATCCGCAAGAAGAAAGCGCGTCCTATCAGTGACTATCAGGGTCATGCGGAACGCCGTTTCTATGAATTGGAGATTCAGGTGTGGTGGGTATATGATTCGGATGCCTGGACTCTTCATAAGGATGATGATCGCGTTCAGGTTCCATTGAGTGAGCTACTTGTTCCCCCCATGTTCAATGAAAAATAAATAATGAATGAATGAGAATGAACAATCATTCGAAATATTAATGAAAAGATAGAAATTAACAGGCCCTGTTTATTATCTAGGGCTTGTTACCCTAATAATCTCTACGCCTTATATTTTCCCTCCACTTTTAACGACTTACCGAATGAAGAAAAATTTCAGACAATACTCAACCAGTATTGCAGCCATTTATTTTCAATTAAATCACCATTAATTTGATTAAAATCAATTTATTTTAATACCATCCGAGGATAAACAATCCGTATCGCAACTGCATATTATTATCATTAACAATTAGAATTCAGAGTAATCGCCATACTTTTTTCTTGTGAATTCCCCTTTATTGAGGATAATAATTCTTATAATCACTTATATTTTCAGTTTTAATGGAGAGTTATATGGCTCTTATTCCAGAAAGCACATATAAAATTCTGGGATTTTCTCCAGATATCAGCCCGGCTTACCGACAAAAATTATTGTCTCTCGGCTTGCTGCCCGGTTCAACATTTCAGGTCATTCGCTTCGCTCCATTGGGCGATCCAATACAAATCGAAACACGCAGGGTAAACCTGACCCTCCGTAAACAAGACTTAGAATTTATCATCTTGCATGAAGATCTATAGTATCACCCCTGATTGGCAGAAGCAGAAAGTATGATGAAACATTTAACCATAGGCCTGATCGGTAATCCCAATGCCGGTAAAACGACCCTATTTAACCAACTCACTGGTTCCCGACAACGAGTGGGAAACTGGGCAGGAGTCACTGTAGAGCGCAAAACCGGCCACTTTATAACCCATGACCATAAAGTCGAACTTGTCGATCTTCCGGGCACTTACTCACTGACTACCATCTCTGAACAGACTTCCATTGATGAACAAATTGCCTGCCACTATATCCTCAGTGGTGAAGCCGATATGTTGATCAACGTTGTGGATGCCTCAAATCTGGAGCGCAACCTTTATCTCTCGCTGCAACTGATTGAGCTGGGAGTTCCCTGCATCGTTGCACTGAATATGCTGGATATCGCCCAAAACCAGCGTATCAATATTGATGTCAAAGCACTGGAGCAACGTCTTGGTTGTCCGGTTATCCCGTTGGTATCTACCCGTGCCACGGGGATCGATGCACTGAAAAAAATCATCGACAATTACCCGCAACAATCCAACCCTGTACAGGTTGAGTATCCCGATGTGTTATTGCCGGAAATTAATCTCCTTTCCGGCCAGATCACAGAGAAGTTCAATCCACAACAACGTCGCTGGCTCACTTTGCAAGTGCTGGAAGGGGATATTTATAGTCGCGAGATTTCTGAACTGACTCAGGTACAACTGGCTGAAAGTAAGGAGCGCCTGCAAGAAACACAGATTGAAGAACCAGACCTGATTATTGCGGGAGCGCGCTATCAGGCAATTAACGAGCTTTGTCTGGCCGTCATTGATACCCGCTCGGCCATACCAAACAAACTGACCAAAACATTAGACACTATTATCCTGAACCGTTGGCTGGGTGTACCCATCTTCCTGTTCGTCATGTACCTGATGTTTGTACTGGCCATTAATATCGGAGGGGCTTTACAGCCAATCTTTGATGGTGCTTCCGCCGCCCTTTTCATTGATGGAATGCAATGGCTGGGTTATACCCTCCACTTCCCGAATTGGCTGACAGTTTTCCTTGCCCAAGGTATCGGCGGGGGTATCAACACGATGCTACCGCTGGTTCCCCAAATTGGCATGATGTACCTGTTCCTCTCCTTCCTTGAAGATTCAGGCTATATGGCTCGGGCCGCGTTTGTCATGGACAGGCTGATGCAGGCAATGGGGCTTCCGGGTAAATCCTTTGTGCCCTTGATTGTCGGCTTTGGCTGTAACGTGCCAGCCGTGATGGGGGCAAGAACTCTGGATGCGCCGCGTGAGCGACTGATTACTATCATGATGGCACCGTTTATGTCCTGTGGGGCGAGGCTGGCAATCTTCGCCGTGTTTGCTGCGGCATTTTTTGGCAAAAGCGGGGCAAGCATCGTCTTCTCTCTGTATATATTGGGAATTGTCGTTGCCATCCTGACAGGCCTGTTGCTCAAATACACCATTATGCGTGGTGAAGCCTCGCCATTTGTGATGGAGCTGCCTGTTTATCATGTTCCCCATGCCAAAACCCTGCTGCTCCAGACTTGGCAGCGACTGAAAGGTTTCGTGGTACGGGCAGGTAAAGTGATTATCGCCGCCAGTATGTTCATTGGCGCGCTGAACAGCTTCTCTTTCTCAGGTAAAACTGTAGACAATATCAATGAATCAGCACTGGCTTCAGTCAGTAAAGTGATTACACCAATATTGCAGCCCATTGGTGTTCATCCCGATAACTGGCAGGCAACAGTCGGGCTGGTTACCGGAGCCATGGCAAAAGAAGTTGTTGTAGGAACTCTGAACACGCTATATACCGCAGAGAACATCACCCAAGAACCGTTTAATCCGGATGAATTCCGGTTATTGGATAAACTGAAAGGTGCCGTTGCAGAAACCCGGGATAGCCTGAAAGAAACCCTGACCCTGAGCGCACTTTCTAACCCGATTGAGGCCAGCAAAGGTGATGGGAATATGGATCACGGTTCGATGGGAACAATGAGTGCCAAATTCGGCTCTGCTATTTCTGCTTACAGTTATTTGATCTTCGTACTGCTGTACGTGCCCTGTGTTTCCGTGATGGGAGCCATTGCCCGTGAAACCAGTCGTGGCTGGATGATTTTCTCCATCCTGTGGGGATTGAACGTCGCCTATTCACTATCGGCACTGTTTTACCAGATCACGACGTTTTCAGCTCATCCGCAGAGCAGTCTCATCACGATTCTGGCGGTCGTTCTGTTTAACGTACTGGTCTTTATTGGCTTGCGTCGCGCACGCAGCAGAGTCACGGTAACACTCAATAATGCCAAAGACAGTCACTGTGCATGTTCAGATAACAGTTGCCATTAGACGCAGGAGTCATGAATGATTAGCTTGCTGGAAATCAGAGACGCCGTTGCCCTCAATGGGCGTACTGATGCGAGATCACTGAGTCATCAGTTTTCAGCGCCTCTGCCAATGGTGGAAGCCATGCTCAAGCAGCTTGTCATGATGGGTAAACTGGAGGAAGTGGATGCTTCCTCCTGCCTCAGCGGTGGCTGCAAGCAGTGTCCGGAAACGCAGAAATGCGATACAAAAGCGTACCAGTTGGCAGCCAAAAATTAAGACATTGCCTGCTTTATAGGGTTTGATTAAAGCAGGCTTTCAAGCGCTTTTAACGTATTAGGATCTTTTTCTACTAGACGCAACAATAAGACTGCCTGTGGATTGGGCTTTGCTTTACCTTGCTCCCACTTCTGATAAGTTGTAATCGCTGCTCTCAGATAATTAGCCAATACGGCTTGGGATATATTAAGTTTTTCCCGAATAGACCTAATTTCATCAGGTTTCAGCGCTTCGATAGATTTAGCTGCGACCTTATGGGTTTTCAGAGTAATTTTTCCTTTATTATGTAGCTCTAAGCTCTCCATTCCTTCTTTGAGTTCAGAAAACAGATCACGGCTCATTTATCCCTCTCTTTCTTCATGTTTTCTAACAGATTATGTAAAATCTTAGACTGATTTGGACTCAAATCCTTCATTTCACCTTTGTTGTAAATGGTAAATAATATGAATTGAGTCTTATCAACCCACCAATAATAAATAATTCGAACGCCTCCACGTTTTCCCTTACCACGCTGTGGCTCAGAAAAACGTACCTTCCGCAAACCTCCCGTATGTTGAATAACATCTCCAGAGAGAGGATTTTTAAGTAACATATTTTGAAATGCGCGGAATTCATTATCTGATAAATAATTAGCGCGATATCTCTCAAATGGTGGTAATTCAATAAAGATCGCTTCCATATGAATATGTTCCGTCAATTATCAAATCACCCATCATTGTATACCCATATTTACTATAGTCAAATTGGTTATAGTTGTATTATTACTCAACTTTATAAATCTGTAGCATGCATCATCTCTTGGAATACAACACACACGACACCACACCTAAAGCAAGATAACGCAATATCTTGTTGCTGTGCAGATAACATTTCGGCTATCAACGGCAATGCGGGTAAATACATTAAAATACCTAATCATAGATATCCGACTTTTATAGATATCAGACTTGCATAACCCAGACAAGTGTCATATAAGAATAATGACATTTGTCATTTAGGGGGATATATGCGTATTTATGTACCAAATGATGTAGTCAACAAAAAAGCGCTATGGCGCTCTGTCGGGTTACCGGCAAATCGGGGACAAGATCTCATCAACGTTTTACAGACTGGCTTACCCCTTGATGTACTGGATAATATTCATCGAGATTCAGATTTGTCTAAAGCCGATATCCTGCGCATCGCGGGTATCAATGAGCGTAATGTTGCACGCCGTAAAAGCTCCGGGCGCCCGCTTTCTCCTGATGAAAGCGAACGTATAGCCCGCTTGGTTCGAGTGTTTGATGCAACGATTGTTTTCTTCAATGGTGATAAAGAGGCCGCCTATCACTGGCTCAAGCATCCCGTAAAAGGATTGGGCAATGTTGCACCCGTTTCCCTTATTTCTACAGAAAGTGGTGCCCTTGAAATTATGGATCTCATCGGCAGACTTGAGCACGGGGTCATTTCATGATTTTTTATCGACTGATAAAATCCGTCCATGCTAATGAAGCATGGACGGGATACGGCGCGAAAAAATTCGGCGGGCGCTGGAATCATAAAGGATATGCCGCAGTCTATGTGTCTAGCTCCATTGCGCTAGCGGTACTGGAAATTTATGTACACGCTCCAAAAGAAACTCTGCTTGAAGAATACCGACTCTTTTCTATTGAAATAGCTGATACAGCCATAGATTATTTACAACATAGTTACTTACCTGACGACTGGAGACACGATCCTGCCCCCATTTCCACAATGGACATAGGCAGTGGCTGGCTAAGTGCCGCAGAAAACATTGCCCTTATCATTCCGTCTTGCATTATTCCCTATGAAAATAATGCCATTATTAATCCGAATCACCCTGACTTCCCCGAATTCATTACATCAGTCAAAGAATTGGATTTTACATTCGATCAACGTCTAACCTAATGGGGTGACTCTTGGAATACAACACACACGACACCACGCCTAAAGCAAGACAAAGCATTAATATCGTGGTCATCCAGGGATACTGACTTGGCAGTAGACTTGCGATAACACCAATCGTTGCCGCCATCACTTGATGAATAAATCCACACAATGCGACCGGATAACCGCCTTCGACGGGGGATTTTTCAATAGCAATCGACATACTGATGGGATAGATAATCGCCTGCCCGATAATTGCCACGCAGTACGGCAACCAAAGCAGCAATGCGGAGTAAAAAATCCCACCCAATAACATCACCGAGCAGCCAAATAACAATATTCCCAAACCAATCAGAATGATCAATTCACGGCCTTTCCTGACAACATAACGACTAACGATCAAAGCACCCAAAAAATAGGTCATGCTGATAGGCCATCCCAATAAACCGTATTCATATGCATTCCATTGCAGCTGTGTTTGAAAGATAAACGGTGCATTGGTGTTGAATGTAACAACGATGCCATAACCTAATGCTCCCGCCAACGCAGGTAACAGAAATTGCTTACACCGCAGGATGGTCACATAAGTCAGTTTAAAAGAAAGGGGAGATGGAGTTAGCTGCACTTCAGGAAACTTTATCAGGGAGAATAACGAAAGCAGTACAAGTGTGGTGATTGTCAGACTGAAAAAAATTGCCTGCCAGCCCCAGAGTTTTGTCACTACGGCACCTAAAAACTGCCCTATTCCTACGGAAATCACAAATGAAATCGAGAGCCAGGAGAGGCTTTTCGCTAACCGATCACCACTAAAATGGTCTTTGATTAATATACGGGAAAGAATAGTCATTCCTCCCGCGCCCATTCCTTGCAGGAAGCGGAGAAAAATGAACATTTCAGTATTGCTGACCATCGGTATGGCGAGACTGCACAGTGAATAAAAAAGTATGGCAATTGAGAGTACTCTTTTTCTGCCATATTTTTCACCCAATCCACCCCAAATGAGCATCAATACAGCCATACCGATTAAAAATGCAGGGAAAGATAACGCGATATCCTGTTGCTGAGCAGATAACGTTTCAGCTATTAACGGCAATGCGGGTAAATACATTGAAATACCTAATTGCGCTAAAAAAACCGTGATAAAAGCGATAAATATTATATATTCTTTTTTTAGTCTAATTCCCATATTAAATTCCTTATTAAGAAGCAATAACATACTTTATATTAGGCTGAGCAATGAAAATTATGGCTTAACTAAAAATATCTCATTCAATATTAAACAAAAAATCCCTTTTATGAAGAATAAACTCATCCGCCACTGGAAAATTGAAAAATAAGAATCATTTTCTTATTATCTGAAAAGTGATTCCCCTATATTAATAACCCGAGGATAGTAATATGCCTAAAGAGTTATTTACTGCAACAATTGAGTCAGCCGGCCATCTCAAAATGAAATGTTCATCGCGGGACTTTACCTTCCACTTAGACGAACCGAAAAGTCTGGGTGGAACCGATGAAGCGATGAACCCTGTGGAAGCGTTACTTTCGGTTTTTGGTGCATGTCAGTGTATTGTGGCAAAAAGCTTTGCCCGCAAGCATAAAATCAATTTGATCGATATTCAGGTTAAAATGGAAGGAGAACTGGATACCGATGGCTTCACTGGCAGAAATAAAGCGGCCAAAATGGGTTTTTCCAAAATCACGTCCAAATATTATATCAAGGCAGACAATACCGAACAGGAAATTCGCGACTTTATTGAGTTTGTCGAAAGTAATTGCCCTGTTCTCGATACTATTGTCAATACCCCGGAAATTATCACCGAGGTTTATCCGATTAAATAATCAGGTATACGCCTAACATAGGAAAATGGAATAAACAATATAACTTATTCAGTTCATTCCATTTTTAAAATCCAAGATATAAATAAGAACGCCTAATAGCAGTACACTTAATGATTAAAAATCACCATCCCATACTGGCAGTAAAACCTGTCAATACTTCAATAAACTCATCAGGATGAGAAATAAACGGGGCATGGGCGGAGTTGCGCATAATAACGGAATGCGTATCCGGCCATTCGCTATCAAGCCGTTCCGCAATTCTGCGCGGTACAAGACCATCAAGATAGCCATACAGACGCAGGAAAGGCAACCGGAGCTGCGACAGCTCTTCCCTTAAATCATCAGTGCGCAGAATTTCCAAACCCGCATTAAGTACTTCTACCGATGGCATCGGCTGATTCAGTATGACTGATTTCAATATACGGGCATCCTGACGAGCACTTTCTGTTCCCAATGTCTGCAATGCCAGAAAACGTTCGACCGTCTTCTGAAAATCAGCACTCAATTGGTACTCAAAAGCACTCAATACCTCGGGTTTAATGCCCGGCCAATCCTCATCAGCACTGAATTTTGGAGAAGAAGCCACGGTCACTAAACCCGCAACGTTTTCCGGATGATCCAATGCAATCCGGCTGGCAACCAATCCTCCTAAAGACCATCCCAGCCACAGGGCATTTTCCGGTGCTTGCTGCCACACTGTCTCTGCCATTTCCGCCAGAGACATAGCCGAATATGACTGACTGCGCCCATATCCGGGCAAATCCACCAAGTGCAAACGAAAATGCGAAGCCAATCGCGTTTCCACTGAGCGCCAAACCTCTGCATTCAATCCCCATCCGTGCAGCATCACAAGATCGCGAGGTGCATCACCGATTGTCTGCCAAAACAACTGTTCCATTGTTATCCTCATCTTATTTGTCACCAAGGAAGGGAACTATGCTAACAATGGTTGGATACTGTTGGCTATGCCATCAAAATTTGTATTTTGCCTATCATGGAGTCTGCCACGTTTGTCATCGGCACTTAAAACGGCTGCAATCTGTCTGCCCCCGTTGCGCCTTGCCTGCGGAATCGAGGGAGGTTCCTTGTGGCCGCTGCCTGAAAGATCCGCCTCCGTGGCAACATTTAATCGCCATTACGGATTATGCTCCGCCATTAAGCCAGCTTATCCAGCGATACAAATATCATGCGACGCCTCAACTCGCACCCGTGCTGGCTCGCCTGTTTCTGCTGCATTGGCTACAAGGCTATCGGGAAGGCCGCTGGCATAAACCGGATCACATACTGGGCATTCCCCTGCATAGAAAAAAGCGCTGGCAACGAGGCTTCGACCACATTGAATTAATTACTCACTGCTTATCGCACTGGCTGCAATGCCCTTATCAGCCCGATCTTTTGCAACGTTCACGTGCTACACTCACGCAACGGGGCTTATCTGCCGCCCAAAGGAAAACCAATCTTAAGCATGCGTTCCAATTACGGGGCGATTTTGCTGATCAACATGTCGCTATTTTCGACGATGTGATCACCACAGGCACAACGCTGCATGAGGCCTCACAATTGTTAATTCGTGCGGGGGCGCGCTCTGTGCAGGCCTGGGCAGTATGCCGAACCTTGTAGTTCCTTTATAAATGGGCGTATTATAACCAACTAGAACAGTCAACTATTGAGCAAATGACATGATTAATATTACTGAAGCAGCGCAAGCGCACTTTGCCAAACTACTGGCAAATCAAGAACCGGGCACTCAGATCCGTGTGTTTGTCATTAATCCGGGAACACCGACTGCTGAATGTGGTGTTTCCTATTGCCCACCGGATGCTGTTGAAGCCACTGATACTGAATTGAAGTTCGACCAAATTTCTGCCTATGTTGATGAAATCAGCGTTCCTTTTCTGCAAGAAGCCGTCATTGATTTTGTAACCGACCAACTTGGATCTCAACTGACCCTGAAAGCGCCGAATGCCAAAATGCGTAAAGTGGATGACGATGCTCCGTTGATTGACCGCGTCGAATATGTCCTACAATCGCAGATCAATCCCCAGCTCTCAGGGCATGGTGGTCGTGTCAGCCTGATGGAGATCACCGATGAAGGCTACGCTATTCTGCAATTCGGTGGTGGATGCAACGGTTGTTCAATGGTCGATGTCACCCTGAAAGAGGGAATTGAGAAGCAGCTTTTGCAGATGTTCCCTGAATTGAAAGGGGTCAGAGACCTGACTGAACACCAACGCGGTGAACACTCGTATTACTGATTATTTTTTCTGTTTCTAATATTTTCTAGCGATATTTTCACGCCTTTCCAATGAAACCGTTGGGAAGGCGTTCAGGTCATACCAGATAGCCATTAAGAAATGAATATATTGTCAAGGAAAATTTTAGAAACTACGTTGAGTATTTATGGATCATTTTCAAACAATAGCCCCTGAGCAGGCTTACCAATATTGGCTCGATAAAACCGCCGTTATGGTAGATATCCGTGACCCACAAAGTTTCCGGGCCGGGCATGTAACCGACGCATTTCATCTGACGAATGAAACGCTCAACAGCTTTCTGCAAGAAGCAGATTTTGACCAACCCGTCATGGTGATGTGCTATCACGGCCATAGCAGTCAGGGAGCGGCGCAATACCTTATCAACATGGGTTTTGAAACGGTTTACAGTGTCAACGGTGGTTTTGAGATCTGGCAGAGAGACTATCCTCAGGCCGTCCACACCCAATGAATTTTTGACGCACGGGCTTCAGCGCGATGACTCCCTTGCGATCTTGCGATTAACTTCAATTTAAGGCAGAGATAAGACGAGCAATGATTCATGTAACTTCAATATCCAATCCTCGGCTGGCTCAGGCCTTTATTGATTATATGGCGACGCAGGGTATTCATTTGATCATGCAGCCTGCCAATGAGCCATCGTTAGTTGAATTATGGCTTGAAGATGACAGCCAGTTAAGTCTGGTTGAAAAGGAGTTTAACCATTTTTCCCGTGATCCACTCAATGAGCGCTATCAAGCCGCCAGTTGGCAAACGGGCAAATCTGTCAGTCCTTTTCAGTATCGCAACAATCTGAACTGGGGCACGCTTAAAAGTCAGTCCGGCCCCCTGACCATCTCCGTGGCAGCCCTCTGCATCCTCGTTTACCTCTGGATACAAATTGCAGGCATACCCGATGTCATGAACTGGCTGGCATGGCCTGCCAGTAATCAGTATCTGGAAGTCTGGCGTTGGGTCAGCCACGCCCTGCTGCATTTTTCTCTGACACATATCCTCTTTAATCTTACGTTGTGGTGGTATCTTGGCAGTCAGGTGGAACGGAAGATGGGTGCCGGAAAACTCTTTGAGATCACGATAGTATCGGCTGTTTTTAGTGGTTGGTCTCAATCATTGTTCAGTGGTTCTCATTTCGGTGGACTTTCAGGTGTGATCTTCGCTCTGATCGGATATATCTGGCTAACGGGCGAACTTTCCCCTAAACGAGGGATCGGTGTTCCCAGAGGACTAATCGCGTTCTCCGTCATCTGGTTGTTGGTTGGCTATTTCGAGCTTTTTTCATTAAATATCGGCAATGCTGCCCATGCGTCAGGCTTAATCATCGGGTTATTAATGGGTCTGTGGGATAATTTGCGTAAACAAAAAAATCAATGATATCCGAATAATTTTGGTTAACTACAATTCATCTAGGCAAACATTAGGGGAGTTTCGTGAAGCAAACTCAGCGACATGATGCAATAATCGAGCTGGTGCGCCTTCAAGGTTATGTCAGCACTGAAGAGCTGGTTGAACATTTTGATGTCAGCCCGCAAACTATCCGACGCGATTTAAATGATCTGGCAGATAAAAATAAAATCCATCGTCATCACGGTGGGGCCGCATTGCCTTCTAGTTCTGTCAATACTGCCTATCATGACCGCAAAATCATGTGGTCAGATCAAAAAGCCCGCATCGCTCAGCAGGTAGCCACTCAAATCCCGAACGGAGCAACTCTGTTCATTGATATCGGAACGACTCCGGAAGCTGTGGCACACGCCCTGCTCAATCATCGGGATTTGCGGATTGTCACCAACAATCTCAACGTTGCCACCTTATTTATGGGCAAAGAAGATTTCCGCCTGATTTTGGCTGGTGGTGAGATTCGCTCTCGTGATGGTGGCATCATTGGCGAAGCCACACTGGATTTTATCTCTCAATTCCGTCTCGATTTCGGCATTCTTGGGATCAGCGGCATTGATAGTGACGGTTCCCTGCTGGAGTTTGATTATCATGAAGTGCGAACCAAACGCGCGATTATCGAGAATTCCCGCTGTGTTATGCTGGTTGCCGACCATTCAAAATTTGGCCGCAGTGCGATGGTTAACCTCGGCAATATGAACCTGATTGATTTCTTGTTCACGGATAAAGCACCTCCTTCTAACATCCAGAAAATCATCGAACAGCATAACGTCAAGCTAGAACTGTGCTAATCATAATTTATCCAATGACGTTCCCCACCTGAAATTCTGGTGGGGTTCACCTGCCAATATCCTCTCAGATTTGTATCCTGCAAAATCCTTATTAATCTTAGATATAAGATAAAGATTTGTTACCTGTATCACGTGAATATGTTTTTTCTTAGTTAATGGTTGGCGACTGATGAATTTTTGATTACAATCCTTGAGCGAAAACGAACATGAAAGAACTGTTTCGAACATTTCAGAGGGTATGCAATGGAAACCAAAGACTTGATTGTAATCGGCGGCGGAATTAACGGCGCTGGTATTGCAGCAGATGCTGCTGGACGGGGACTTTCAGTCCTGCTGTTGGAAGGTCAAGACTTGGCCAGTGCGACCTCGTCTGCCAGTTCCAAACTGATCCACGGGGGGTTGCGCTATCTGGAGCACTATGAATTCCGTCTGGTCAGCGAAGCGCTGGCAGAACGTGAAGTGCTGCTGAAATTAGCGCCTCATATTGCATTCCCGATGCGTTTTCGCCTGCCACATCAGCCGCATCTGCGCCCGGCGTGGATGATCCGCATTGGTCTGTTCCTGTACGATAATTTAGGCAAACGCGTTAGCTTGCCAAGTAGTAAAGGGCTGAAATTCGGCGAAAACTCAGTATTGAAATCCTCGATTACCCGTGGTTTTGAATATTCCGACTGTTGGGTTGACGATGCCCGTCTGGTTGTCCTGAACGCGCAGGAAGTCCAGAAACATGGCGGAGAAGTGCGTACCCGTACCCAAGTTACTCGCGCATATCGTGAAAATGATTACTGGATAGTTGAAGCTAAAAATCTCACCACTGGCGAAACCAATACATGGCGCGCTAAAGGCTTGGTAAACGCGACCGGCCCGTGGGTAAAAAACTTCTTCGATAATGGCCTGCAACTAAAATCACCTTATGGCATCCGTTTGATCAAAGGCAGCCATATCGTTGTCCCTCGCGTCCATGATGAACCGCAGTCTTATATTCTGCAAAATGAAGATAACCGCATCGTGTTTGTCATTCCATGGAATAATGATTTTTCCATCATCGGTACGACCGATGTTGAATACAAAGGCGATCCAAAAGACGTTAAAATTGACGATAAAGAAATCGATTATTTGCTGCAAGTCTATAACGATCACTTCAAAAAACAACTTAGCCGCGATGATGTTGTCTGGACTTATTCAGGCGTTCGCCCATTGTGTGACGATGAATCCGACTCTCCGCAGGCAATCACTCGTGATTACACGCTGGATGTGCAGGATGAGCAAGGACAGGCACCATTACTTTCCGTATTTGGCGGTAAACTGACGACTTATCGTAAGCTGGCTGAGCATGCAATGGAGAAACTGGTACAGTACTATCCAAACGCAGGCAAGGCATGGACTAAAAATGGTAAGTTGCCGGGTGGTGAGCTGGAAGGCCATGACCGCGATGGTTACGCACGTCTCCTGCGCCAACGCCACAACTGGTTGCCAGAAGGCATAGCACTGCGTTATGCCCGCACTTACGGCAGCAATAGCCAGATTATTCTGAAAGGTGCAGAAGAACTGTCCGCTCTCGGCGAATTCTTCGGGCATGGCCTGTATGAAGCCGAACTGCGTTATTTGGTCGAACACGAATGGGTTACACAGTTGGATGATGCTATCTGGCGTCGTACTAAACTGGGTATGTGGCTCACTGACGAGCAAAAACAACGTGTCGCTGATTGGCTGGTTCAGAACGTCAAATCAGCTCAATAATAAGACTGATTTAGCGTGATTTAGTTTTGTTTAATTGAAAAATGGCGATAATTTTTTATCGCCATTTTTAATGTATTAAGTCTTTTCCCGCTCATGAGTATTCCCCAAAAAGCGCATAAAGTTTCGAAATCAAACATTCCTGTATTCCATTTAGATTCCCTTATTTTTCACTGAATTAAAGGGGTTATTCAGCATGCAAGTTTTTATTGTCGTGATAGTATTCTGAAAACAAATTCAGCATAGATAAAAACAAATACTCCGGAATGAATGATGGCAGAAAAAACTTACTTAATCGTACCGGGATATACCAATTCTGGGCCGGATCACTGGCAATCTTATTTAGAAAGAAAATACTCAAACATTATCAGAGTACAGCAAAGCGACTGGAACTCCCCTATCAGAGAAAAATGGATAAATCGCCTTGATGAGACAATTGAAAAAACCTCTGGCGAGATATTCCTGATTGGTCACAGCTGTGGCGCAGTTACCGTAACCCAATGGGCGGCAGAAAGAAAATGTAGCAGGATAAAAGGCGCATTGCTTGTTGCCCCCGCTGATATCGATAGCCCTGATGCACCGTCAGAAATTCAGGTACAGCGACCTATGGCGATGTCACCCCTGCCTTTTCCTTCCACAATAGTATGCAGTGATAACGATGAATTTTTATCTTTGGAAAAAGCCCGCACCTTAGCCAATTGCTGGAAATCAGATTTAATTGTTTTACCTGGAGCAGGCCATATCCATACTGCCGCAGGATATGGCGAATGGCTGGCAGGAGAGTGCATAATCAACGAGATATCAGATAATGGACTTATCGCCAATGCCCTAACTACCCGTAAATAATTTCGGAGATATCGATATTGGAGATTCGAGAAACAACATTAAAAGATGCGACACTTTTATCCCGGTTATTTGAAACGAGCTACCGTTTTCATTTTTCCGATTTATGGTATGACAAAGATGAGTTAGAGGAATATATTGCGGAAGAATGTTCGGTAGAAAAAATATCCACTTCACTCAAAACTCCCGATCACAAATGGTTTATTGCCGAATCTGACCATGCTATCAGAAGCGATGAAACTGACTCCGACATAAGCCATTCCAATATCATCGGCTTCAGTAAGGTTGTTCTCAATCAAACAGTTCCCGATCAACACTTCACAGGTATTTATTTACACAAGATTTATCTGATGCCATACCTGACAGGACAAAAACAGGGTGGGCAATTATTTGATCATGTGGTAAAACTCGGTCAGAAACTGGAACAAAAATGGCTTTGGCTGGAAGTACTGGAGAATAACAAACATGCCATCAAATTTTATGCCAGAAAAGGGATGAAGTGGCAGAAAAATATCCTCTTTTCCAGCCAAAAACAGCAAAGCATATTACATATAATGACTAAAAATCTGTCCGATTAAGCATTATATTCAATAGACTTTAAGTTGCTGTTTTATCATTTTACTCCATGTAAAAATGGAATGATTTTCTCAGTCAGAGCCTGCATAAATGAAAGCGGAAAACTATGCCCCATACTTTGTATTGGCAAAAATTCGGCACCAGTAATCCGTTTAGCCGTATCCTCTCCACAGACCATCTGCATCAAAGGGTCATCCTCACCATGCACAACCAAGGTCGGGCAACGAATTTGAGCCAAAAGTTCTGTTCTGCCGGAATCAGCCATTATTGCCAGTGTCTGCCGAATGGGGCCATTGGGATAATATCCACTACGGCGCAAAGCTATCCTGATGTGCCGGGTCAGCTCGTCCTTATCGCAAAGTTCAGAGGGAGAAAGCACAATTTGGGCGATTTTGAGCTGATGAGCAACCAACTCATCCTCACGGGTACCAGCAGGCTTAGACAATAATGCTGCCATAATTTCTGGCTTAGGCGGAGGAAGGTGACTGGCACCACTTGAACTCATAATACTCACCAAGCTCATCACTCGTTCAGGATAAGTTGCTGCGAGTCTCTGAGCGATCATTCCCCCCATTGATGCGCCAATAATATGGGCATGTGGAATATTCAACGCATCAAGAACCCCTAAAGCATCATCTGCCATATCTTGTACGCTGTAGAATGGACGAACCGGAAGCCCTAAACGAAAACGAATCTTTTGCCAAAGAAGAGAGCGCTGCGGGATATGCTCAAAGCGCTGGCTTAACCCTGCATCGCGGTTATCATAACGGATCACACGAAATCCAGCGGCAACCAATTGGCTGACCACTTCATCCGGCCAATCAGTCAACTGCATTCCCAACCCCATAATAAGCAAAGCAGTCGGGCGTTGTTTGCCACGACTATTACCGTTATCTTCGCTATCTTCAACTTCAATCGAAATATTATTGGCAGTAATTTTCACAAGCATCAACCTTTCAGCTTATACCCAATATATTCATAAACCACTAAGGATATAAAATTAAGGCATAAATTCGTAACAAGTCAATTTTATTATTAAATATGGAGATATAAAAAACTAAGTTTTGGAGCTTGTTTTTTATACAGAAAATAAAATACTTCCAATCAGATATTTCATTGATTCATGAAAAAATAAGGAGCAAAATCTAGACTAATTATTCTGTAATGTGATAAACAGTGTAGAAAAAACCACCAATTAAACAGAAAAATACAGCAGACAGAAACGAATAATCTCTCCATGTTCCCTATATTCTTCCAAAATGACTATTTTTATATCTTCAAAGCCAAATTAAATTATATATTCAAAATATTGATAATATTGAACTTTATTATTTTTTAAATTTTCATTTTTTTTGTGATTGTGATATTACTCCCCTTTCTTTAATTCGCTTATTGCGATTTATGTTCAAATTTATGAAGATAAATAAGAATGGATAAAAACTTGCAATGATGAGTCAAACATTCATAAAGAAAGAGGGGATTGCACAAGCGTTTTTAGCTCGTTATCTCCTCTCAGAACAATGTGGCAACCGTCTGAAAACAATAGAATCATTAGCTAAAGAATGTGGTTTGTCCGTAGGTTTGATGCAGGCAGCATTGAAATCTCTCGAACAGGCACAGGCGGTTGGGATTAAGCGTCGTGGTCGTAATGGTAGCTTTCTTGCACAGATAAACCACAAATTGCTCCTGGAGTATGCCGATATCGGCAATGTGGTCTGCGCGATGCCGCTTCCCTATACCCGCGCCTATGAAGGGCTGGCAAGTGGTTTAAAAGCATCGTGTGTAGGTGTTCCTTTCTACTTTGCACATATGCGTGGCTCAGATATCCGCATTGAGTGCCTGCTGAATGGCGTTTATGACTTGGCAGTAACGTCAAAACTTGCCGCAGAGCAGCACCCGGAACATAAAGATATATATATTGCGCTTTCACTAGGGACACAAAGTTATACAGATAGACATAGATTGATCTTTCGTCATGGCGAAAGAGAATCTATTCGACGCATTGGATTAGACAGCACCTCAGCCGACCAGAAAATAATGACAAATCAATACTTTGCAGAAAAAGATATTGAATTGGTCGAGGTCTCCTACCATGAATGTCTGAATCAAATCATAAAAGGCCATATTGATGCGGCTATCTGGAACGTTGGACAAGGCCACGAACTGCTCGCACAGGGTCTGATGACCGAACTCCCCGACGACAGTGAGTGCTTTATCAAAGCTTCCGAAGCCGTTATCCTTGCCCGTAAGGACAATATCCCCATCCAGCAATTCCTACAAACTATGGTTAACCGGGATTCACTGCTGACCCATCAACGAAATGTAGTTGCAGGTATCATAGAACCGATTTATTGAAACGCGAACCGCGAAAATAAAAGTTGATTAACCCCGACGTATAACAAAAAGCAATGATAGAACAACGGCTAACTATCCTATTGCAAGGCGGCGTCATCGATCAGGATATCTACGATAACATGCTGGATGTTGTGCATGATCTGGAAGATATCTGGCTAATTCCTGTCCGTCATTCACAAGGCGAAATGGTGCTTACTCATATGGCAAGTGCTTTCATGCGTTCACGCCGTGGTGAAAGGGTTTCTCCACTGGATGAAGCAATATTGGCCAAAATTGAGCAATCTGAACACTATAGTCAATTACTTGCCCTCCACCACGCGCTAATCAAAAAATTCACTGTGGCCTTACATCCCAACGAAGAAGGCTATCTGTTGGTAAATTTATATGGTTTAATACTTTCGGTAGAAAAAAATTAGTTTTCGACTGCCCTATAAATATTCAAAAAAATGAAGATATTTAACTTCATAATAAAGTTTCGATTTTCACACAGCCTTACTGCTTTGCAGACATGAAGGGAAGCCTATGTTTATTGATGCATTGAAAAAACAGAACCCCAAACTGATTGAAGTTGCAAAAACACTTTGGCAACAAGGCGCAATATTGCCAGATACTTACATCATTGATGTCGATCAGGTTCTGGACAATGGCAGACGCTTACTGCAAACCGCCGAGCAATATGGCATTGAGCTTTATTTGATGACGAAACAAATCGGACGCAATCCGTGGCTGATCAAAAAGCTGATTGAAGTCGGCTATCGCGGTGTCGTTGCAGTCGATTTCAGAGAAGCCTATAGCCTGAGCCAGCATGGCATACCACTGTGCCACATCGGACACTTAGTGCAGATACCAGCCCATTTGATAGAAACAATGCTCAAGCAGAATCCGGATATCATCACGGTATTTTCACTTGAAAAAGCACAAGCCATTTCAGATATTGCGGAGAAACTGGGACGAGTTCAGCCCATTATGCTGAAAGTGTATGATAAACGAGATATTGTTTTTCCGTGCCAAGAAGCTGGTATCACCTTTAATGAACTCGATAGTGTTGTAGATGCCTTAAAACACATGCCAGGGGTGAAATTAAGCGGTCTGACTCATTTTCCTTGCCTGTCATGGGATGCGCGATACCAGACAACCTTACCTACTATCAATTTGCTGACCCTTATTCGCGCACGCAACCGCCTTGAACAACTCGGTATCAAACTTTCACAAATCAATGCCCCCTCAGCCTCAAGCTGTAACACCATCCCGCTACTGACCAAATACGGTGCCACCCACCTTGAACCGGGCCATGCCCTGACCGGAACCATTCCCGCCAATATCAGTGGCCGGGAGCCTGAACATATCGCAATGGTTTATGTGACTGAAGTGTCACATCACTTCGATGATAATAGTTACTGCTATGGCGGTGGTTACTATAAACGTGGGCACATGAAACACGCGCTGGTATTCCCTGAGCGTACAATCTCCCCAAAAAAAGTACGCATACTGCGCTTGGGTGATCCCTGCATTGACTACCATCTCCCGTTGTCAGGCACACATCCTATCGGCAGTCCGGTGGTCATGTGTTTCCGTACTCAGATTTTCGTGACCCGCAGCGATGTCGCCCTTGTCTCTGGAGTCCAATCCGGCTCCCCAAAACTTGAAGGCATTTATGACAGCCAAGGAAATTGGAAAAACAGTGGCTATTCTTAATAATCCCTAATCATAGGTATTACATATATTATTATCCCGCTATTAAATAATATTCTTTCACTGTAGTGGATTTACTGCGTGATCCTGTGCAACTATTTTATGGAATACTAAAACATATTAGGGATACCCGCTTCGTATTCCTCATCCAGCATTGATGCAGTTGAAGGCAAACTCGAGCTGCGGGATATCAGAGATATCAAGTTGAATATCGGGGGATACACTGCAACTTTTATCAGAACACCAAGTATCAGAAAACCAAGCCGTTCATCATCATATTGCGATAAAAACAAATAGCTGCATTGATGCTTCTGGCTATACCTATGTGCATGAACATTTGCATATCGACCTCTCTGCGACGAAAGGCAGCCTTGATTGCCGGTTGGATCAATATGATCTGATCGTAGATGAACTGCGCCATCTCTACACCCTTGGAGTAAGGAACATTGTGGAGATGACTAATCGTTACATGGGACGCAATGCGGCTTTTTTGCTGGATTTGATGCGTGATACCCGTATCAACATCATTGCTTCAACGGGCTACTATAAACAGCCCTTCTTTCCTGCCCATTTTGGTGAATTGAGTGTACAGGCGATTGCCGATGACATGATCGCTGAGATTGAAACCGGCATTGATGGTACCGAATTAAAAGCCGGAATTATTGCAGAGATCGGCTCCAGTTTCGGGGAGATCACGAAAGATGAGCAAAAAGTCTTTGCAGCGGCGGCATTGGCACATCAGGCAACAGGCTGCCCTATTTCCACCCATACCACATTAAGCACAATGGGATGTGAACAGCTGACACTGCTGAAGGAATTTGGTGTATCGCCCGAACATATCGCCATCGGGCATTGCGATTTGAGAGATAACCTTGAAACCATCATTCCGCTGCTGGAAGCAGGAGCATGGGTTCAATTCGATACGATCGGTAAAAATAATTACTATCCGGACAACGGGCGTATTGCTATGTTGCAGGTAATCGCCAATCGTGGGCTGCTTGATAGGGTGATGCTTTCCCAAGATATCACGCGCCGCTCACACTTAAAAAGCAATGGGGGAAATGGATTCGATTACTTATTAACCACATTCTTTCCCATGTTGCAGGACGCAGGATTTTCCCAAATGCAGATAGAAAAAATGCTACGCGATAATCCTGCACAATTTTTCCAGAGTACTCGATATTCCCAAAACAAAACAAAAACATAATTTATTAAAAATAACAATCCGATAGAAGATACAAAGAGAGGAAGAACAACATGAAATTTGTCGTGGGTGGACAAATAGAGAAAGAGGCGATAGCCGAAGGTATTCGTCAATTGGCGGGAAACAAAGCCACTTCAATTACCATCATGAATGACATTGAAGCGGCTCTGGCAATTAAAAATGGCGACGCGGATTACTATCTTGGTGCCTGTAATACTGGTGGTGGTGGTGCTCTGGCTATTGCCATCGCCCTCATCGGCCTAAATGAATGTGCCACCATTGGTATGCCGGGAAAAATCCTGTCTGACGATGAAATAATTGCCCATGTGAAAACAGGCAAAAAAGCATTTGGCTTCACGGGTCAGGATATCGATATCGTCCTGCCAGTTATCATCAATACCATCTTCTCACTGTAAGGAGCCTGCCATGCAGCACCTCCATGATTTTCTGCTGAGATTGATGGAAGTTGACCCTTTCAAGGCAGGATTATTAGCCGCAATAGGGGCGATTGCCGCCATGATGGCAAACCGTGGTATTGCCGTTTTCCATGATGGCCTGCGCCCGCTGCTACCGGAATACCTTGAGGGCAGAATGAGCCGCAAGGCACTCGCCGCAACCAGCTTCGCCCTGAGCATTGGTCTGGTGGTGGGTTTCGGTATTCCTTTTTCACTCGCCGCGCCCATTGTGCTGGTTCACAGCCTGTTACTCGGCACTGACATGATCGGTATCTGGTGTACCAACAGCCGAAGAGGTTTTATCGCCTCTGGTATCATCGGGGCGCTGTATGCTATTGCTTTGCTGGCGGGCCTGCGCTCAGTTGTGGAACTGTTTGCCATGTTGCCGGTGAATTTCACAGATGATCTCAAGAAAGTCGGCGATCCGATTGTAGCCTGTTTTGCCCTGTTCCCGGCGATGGTCGTCGGCTACCAATATGGCTACCGAAAAGGACTTTTGGTGATGTTCACTGCGCTGGTTGGCTATATGGCCACCAAAGCCATCGGCCCATTGAGCTTTGGTGGCATGATCGAGAAACCTGTCAGCATCGATCCCAACGGAGCGGCACTGCTGCTGTCGATGATTGCTATGTTCTACTTTGCAATGCGTGAACGCCCCGCTCAGTCAAAAGAACAGAAAGGGGCGAATGAAGTTTTGGTCGGCTTGTTCTCAACCCGCATAGAACGCATCCAGAAAAACAAATGGCTGCTGATCCTGTGCGGTGGTCTGACAGCCAGTGCGGCAACCATGTCCTTTAGTTTACTGGCGGAAGGCCCTGTTTCTCTGCAACTGATGGCACAAGGCGAACAAACCAACGCTTTGCTGGTCGCTTTAGCTCGTGCTATTAGCTTTATCCCGTTGGTGGGCACGACGGCAATAGCCACGGGAGTTTACAGTCCGAATGGTATGAAATTCGTGTTTGTTGCAGGGCTGGCAACCAATAACCCATGGATTGCTTTTGTTGCGGGTGGCATCACAATGTTCATTGAGATCCAACTGCTGGCAAAAATCGCGATCTGGCTGGATAAATATCCGGGAGTGAAAGCCTGTAGCGGGTATATTCGGACCGCGATCACCAAAATGCTCGAAGTCGCCTTGCTGGTTGGTGCTATGATTGCCTCCAATGCCATCCTGCCGGGTATGGGCTTTATGATCGTAGCGGGTATCTACCTGCTCAACCGTACTTCCAAGCGTCCTTTAGTAGAAATGGCTATCGGCCCGATTGCCACGATTACCGTGGGTATTCTGGCGAACCTGCTTTTTCTGCTGGGAATAAAATAAAAGAATGAAAACCTATCCATTACAAAGCATGACGATGGCGCAAGCACAACAGCAACAATTCAAGCTGGTGGACATCATCTGTCGTCACTTTCCGGGTGCTGATTTTCTTTCGCAAGGTGATCTGGGCTTAGTCCCGGATCTGCACCAGCCACGGATGACCCGACGTATTGAGGCGGTGATTGCCGAGTTTTTTAGCGCTGAAGCGGCAGCTTTCGTCAATGGGGCAGGAACGGGCGCATTACGTGCGGGGCTGGCAGCTTTAGTCAGCCCCAATTCGACGCTGCTTGTGCATAATGCGCCAATTTATCCCACAACCAAAACATCGATTGAGCAAATGGGGCTTCACGTAGTTCATGCGGATTTCAATCACACCGGGCAAATTTTAGCGGCGATTCAGCAATACCAACCTGTGGCCTCTCTTATCCAACATACTCGCCAGAAAATGTCTGACAGCTATTCCCTGCAAGATGTTATCGGCATGCTGAATCAACATCGCATTCCGTCGTTAGTCGATGACAACTACGCCGCCATGAAAACGCCTCACATTGGCTGTGAGTATGGCGCGACACTCTCCACATTTTCTTGCTTTAAATTACTGGGGCCTCAAGGTGTCGGACTCGTGATAGGAAAAAAAACAGCCATTGATACCCTGCGCCACAGCATGTATTCCGGTGGCTGTCAGATACAGGGTTATCAGGCAATGGAGGCCTTGCGTGGCATGGTATTTGCGCCAGTGATGCACGCAGTACAGGCAGAAGTGAATGACGAGCTGGTCATGCGTTTGAATCAAGGAGAATTGCCTCAGGTCAAACAAGCCTTTCTCGCCAATGCCCAATCAAAAGTATTATTAGTGGAATTTCATGATGCCATCGCAGAAAGCGTACTTGCTTCTGCGCATACATTAGGCGCGTTACCTTATCCGGTAGGTGCAGAGTCAAAATTTGAAATCCCGCCACTGTTTTACCGGGTTTCTGCTACTTTCCGTCAGGCAGATCCCTCTCTGGAACAACGCATGATCCGCATCAACCCGAATCGCAGTGGTGCCGATACCGTGATGCGTATCTTGCGCGAAAGCTGTCAGCCCTGTAGTTTCAATTGAAACTAATTACAATTATTATTATCGAATCTGTTGTTAAAATTATCTTATTAAAATAAAAACATAACGCCTGATTATAATTTAATTGAAAAACCAGAAAAACGATTACACTCTGTTATTACATCATATAAGGTATTTCATCTGTTTTTATTATCTACCCGAAATTTTGGAGTCATGATACCAAAACAGAAAACATCATCAGGCGTTAGTAACTGAATTTAGTTTACATTAACTTCTACCATTCAGTTTGACTTTAGTCAACGTACATATTTTATTATCTATTTAGTGTAAATTATTCCATTGATAATGTAAAAGTAGAAAATAATTAAATTATATCAATGAATTAACGTATAGATAATTTTTTTAATACGGAAGAATCAAGACTTGTTAATGTGATCCACATCACAATAACGAACTTAATCTTTATTAGAATGAATAAACTAATCATCACAGCTAATTAATTATATCAAAGAATAGGATTGTTTATATGAACATACCAAAAAAAATACATTATTTCTGGGCTGGTAATAATATACCAGAACAATTATTAAAAAACATGATTTCTGTTAAACGGAAAAACCCAAACTTTGAAGTCAATGTCTGGGGAAATGATAATATAAAATCATTAATTAACAACACACTAAATAAAATAAAATTTAAGTACCAAGGGAATGGCTTTGATATTGGAGAAATATTCTTTAATTTCACGTACAAAAATATCGAAATAGCTTTTAACCACCTATTCAGGCAAGCTCATTTTCAAAGATTAGTCCCTGACGAAAAAACTAATTGTTTAAGGTTTTTTAACAGAAATCATGAGAGAGAAAATATACAACAAAGACTATATAGCAATTATGAAGAATTAGCTCACTATTTAAAACATGTCTATTTTATTAACATAAATGGAAATTGTCATAATTATGCATCAGCCAGTGATATAGCACGCCTTGTTATTCTATATATGGAAGGTGGAATATATTTGGATGCTGATGTAGAACTAAATGACATTAAGACAGAAAAAGACAAACTTGCATATCTTAAACTTAAATCAGATATAGGATTAGGTGATTGCAATGGAGAAGGTTGGAATATTAAACATTCAAGTGATACAATTGGAAATGCTATTGTTTCATCATTACCAAATTCAAAAAAAGTATTTGATATATTAATTAAAATGGCTATCACAATCAAAAGACATCATCTTTATACTCAAATAAACCAACCACCTACATTCGATAAAATACGTAATATAACAGGCCGTAATAGAAAAAAACAAATAGATAATAGAATTGACTTCGCTTTAAAACTAAAAGAGAGAAAAGAAATAAATCTAGATGAAAAATGTAATATAATGAACCCTATATGGAGAACAGGAATACCTAGAGATTCAGAAAAAGAAAAAATAAATGATTTCCAACGTGGGACAAATAGAATTAATTATACGATGGAGTTAACAGGACCTAGTTTTCTTACTAGAGTCCTTGGTCCAGAAAATAAAAATCATTTACCTAAAAGATATAAGCTTATGTCTACAAATAAACATGATAACATTTTTCAAGATGTTGATGCATCCGGAACGTGGGCTGATATTCACAAGAAAAAATATTCAAATTAAGATCCATTCAGTTAAATTAATTAAACAATAATCACTCTATGTTCAAAAAAACCCAGAACAACAAAATATGCTATTAAAAGAGCTTATGCATTAGAAAAATTATTACAAAATTACAGTTCATATATGCTATCGATAAAAGTAAACCTGAATTTAAACTTTAGAAAGAAGCCCGAGGATTGCCTTTGCCCCCAGCAAATATCCTCAGGCTCTTCTGTTTCTATTCAGTGAATCAATCCCAGATTCACTGACCCTAATATAACCATCGTCTTTCAAGTTGTAATTTCGTTGGCTACATTTTGAAATCCATTAAATATATATCTACACCTACACTGAAAAATCCCCTTTTTGCCGCTCCACCAGCGTGAGGATGCTGTAAAGGGCCACTGGCTGTTGCTCCTGATTCAGGATCTGGACATCCCACATCACAACGCCGTGCGGTTTATCTTCTGGTGTTTTCTGGACTTTTTTGATCTTCTTCTTGCAAGTCAGGCGCACCTGAATGGTATCGCCAATCTTGACCGGCTCAATGAAACGCAGGTTTTCCATTCCGTAGTTAGCAAGCACAGGCCCAACCGCGCCATCAACGAACAAGCCTGCCGCTGCGGACACAACAAAATAACCATGCGCCACGCGCTCTCCGAACAGGGATTCTGCCGCGCCAATCTTATCCACATGCGCATAAAAATGATCCCCGCTCAGACAGGCAAAATTAACGATATCCGCTTCCGTCACCGTCCGGCGGGCGGTCAGCAGGCTTTCTCCTATCTCAAGCTGTTCGAAGTATTTGCGAAACGGATGTATCGGATCTTCTTTCACTTTTGCGCCACGAACCCATTCACGGCCAATCGCAGCCAGCATACTTGGGCTACCCTGAATCGCAGTACGCTGCATATAATGTTTTACAGCACGCAATCCACCCAGTTCTTCACCACCGCCAGCCCGTCCGGGTCCACCATGCACCAGCATCGGCAATGGAGATCCATGCCCTGTGGATTCTACAGAAGCCGCTTCATCCAGCACCAACATACGGCCATGAGCACATGCCGTCGCCCGGATCACTTGTACTGCGATCTGTTCATCCGCTGTCACCAATGAACCCACCAAACTACCCTGTCCCATCATCGCCAGTGTGATCGCCTGTTCAGTATCCTGATACGCCATCAGCGTGGAAACCGGCCCAAATGCTTCCGTACCATGCACTGCCTGATTTGTCATTGGGTCAGCACAATAGAGCAAGGTCGGCGGGTAGAATGCACCATTGCTGTTGCTATTGCCGGTCAGCACCAATTTGTCCAGTGAACCACCGCACAGGAGTTCACAACCGCTACCCAGCAATTCATTGACCTTCATCTGTACTTCATCACGCTGTTCCAGATTAATCAGCGCTCCCATCCGTACATCCGGCAAAGTAGGATCACCTACTGCCACACCGGACAACCGTTTGAGCAATGCCTGTTTAACCGTTTCCATTTGGTTTGCGGGTACAATAATACGTCGGATAGCCGTACATTTTTGGCCGGCCTTAACCGTCATTTCACGGACAACTTCCTTAATGAATACACCAAACTCCGGCATTTCAGGCGTAACATCCTCACCTAAAATACAGCAGTTGAGGGAATCCGCTTCCATCGTAAAGGAAATGGATTTCTCTATCAGCCGAGGATGGGCGCGCAGCTTCAGCCCTGTTTGTGCCGATCCCGTAAAAGTCACCGCATCCTGATAGTCGAGATGATCAAACAGATCGCCAATACCGCCACAGATCAATTGCAATGCCCCTTCCGGCACCAATCCACTGTCGATGATTATTTTCACCATCGCCTGTGTCAATTGGGCAGATGCCGTCGCCGGTTTGATAATCGCCGGCATACCCGCCATCCATGTTGGTGCTAATTTTTCCAACATACCCCAGCAAGGAAAGTTAAAGGCATTAATGTGCAGGGCAACGCCGGGACGGGAAGTCAGTACATGACGAGCAACAAACTGAGACTGCTTAGACAGCGGGATCATCTCATCTTCCGGCCACAGCGTATCATCCGGTAGTTCACGTCCTGCCAGCCCAGCATAAGAGAACAGTGTCGCCACTCCCCCTTCAATATCCACCCAACTATCTGAACGGGTCGCGCCGGTCTCGATAGAAATGGCATACAGCGTTTCTTTGTTGGCAAGCAAGTGCTTTGCAACCGCTTTCATCATCTGCGCACGTTGCTGGAAAGTCATCGCTGCCAGCGCCTTTCCTCCTTTCTCGCGGGCATACTCTAAACTCCCGGCCAATGGCAAGCCTGCTGAAGATACCTGATACAACGCTTCGCCACTGATTGCATGATGAATGGTTCTGATATTGCCTTGCCCGTGAACCCAAGCACCACAAATGTAACTCGTTAACTGTTGCATTTTTTTCTCCACCAATATCATTAATGAATCAATCATTAAGTAACATCATGCTATTTATGTATCACATATCCCATTAACAAAACCACCGATAGCATTAACAAAATAAAAACATTTGTACCTGAACACTTGTTAAGATCCTTTCCCTCATATAACAATAAAAATTAACAACATGTTTTTTAAAGAATAAAAATTCATATTGTGATGTGAACAACAAATACACAACTTAAGTGTTTGATATTTTTGTTACCAGTTTGTAGATTTGTAGTTATTTAAAGTGATTCTGTTTTTAATACAATATAAAAAAATAAGAATCATAATGAGGTGCAAAAATGATAACAGACCCACTTCAGGCACACTTTGACGCCAAAATTGCGGCGGATCTCGCGATTGAGGCCAAAGACTGGATGCCTGAAAATTATCGCCAGAATCTGATACGCCAGATTGGTCAGCACGCACATTCGGAAGTGGTCGGCATGTTGCCAGAAGCCAATTGGATCACCCGAGCCCCGACACTACTCCGCAAAGCCGTGCTTCTCGCCAAAGTACAGGATGAAGCAGGACACGGGCTTTATCTCTATAGTGCCGCCGAAACACTGGGTTGTTCCCGTCAGGATATCTACCAAAAATTATTAGACGGCAAAATGAAGTACTCCTCTATTTTCAACTATCCCACGCTCAGTTGGGCGGATATTGGCGTAATCGGGTGGCTGGTAGATGGTGCAGCGATTGTCAATCAGGTTGCCCTCTGCCGTGCCTCATACGGCCCTTATGCACGGGCGATGGTGAAAATCTGCAAGGAGGAGAGCTTCCACCAGCGACAAGGTTATGAAGCAGTCATGGCTTTGGCGAATGGCAGTGAGGCGCAACGAGCAATGCTTCAGGATGCCATTAACCGTTTTTGGTGGCCGACGCTGATGATGTTCGGCCCCAATGATAGTGAGTCTCCCAATAGCGCCCAAAGTATGGCGTGGAAAATCAAACGGTTCAGCAATGATGAACTACGGCAAAAATTCATCGACAACACCGTACCCCAGTTAGCGGCACTGAACATGACAGCCCCCGATCCTGAACTGGCTTGGGATGAAACAACAGGGCATTACCGTTTTGGCGAAATAGACTGGGACGAGTTCTATCAGGTCCTGAAAGGACAGGGCATATGCAATCACGAGCGTCTGGAGGCTAAACGCCGCGCCTGGGAAAACGGGAGTTGGGTACGTGAAGCCGCTTCTGTTCATGCCAAGAAAGTAGCCGCTAAAAAACGCGCTGCTTAACCCGTTGCGTTATCTATCTAATGTACTACCTGAAATTGCACTACTTGAAATTGCACTACTTGAAATTGTACTACCGGAAATCGTACCACCTGAAATTGTATTATCTGAGCAGGAGAGCAATGCAATGAACGATACCGATTGGCCACTGTATGAAGTCTTCGTCCGCAGTAAGCAGGGACTGGCCCACCGTCATGTCGGCAGCCTTCATGCAGCGGATGATCAAATGGCTCTGGAAAACGCCCGCGATGCCTACACCCGTCGCAATGAAGGTTGCTCAATCTGGGTAGTGAAATCCCTCTATCTGGTGGCCTCGCAGCCGGAAGATCGCGGCGCTTTCTTCGAACCCTCAGAGAGCAAGGTTTACCGTCATCCGACTTTCTACTCCATTCCTGAAGGCATCAAGAATATGTAGGGCTGAGATATGAATACACACAGCGTTTCATCACCCAACCATGATCTGTTTAATTACGTGCTGCGTCAGGGGGACACGCCGCTGATTCTGGCACAGCGTCTGTGCGAATGGTGTGGACATGCTCCCGAACTGGAAATTGACCTCGCCCTGTCCAATATCGGTCTTGATTTGCTGGGGCAAGCGCGTCATTTCCTCAGCTACGCAGCCACTCTTTCAGGAACGGGACTTGATGAAGATCATTTAGCGTTTGGTCGTGATGAGCGTGAATTCCTCAATTTACTGCTGGTGGAACAACCAAATAACGGCTTTGACGATACGCTGGTGCGCCAGTTTTTTATCGATGCCTATCACGTTCTGTTGCATCAGGCTTTGGGACAGAGCAGCGATCCTCAACTAGCCGCCATCAGTGCCAAATCTTTGAAGGAAGTGGAATATCACCTGCGATTCAGTCAGGGCTGGATGATCCGCTTGGGTGATGGCACAAAGCAAAGCCGTCAGAAAATCCAGCAATCAATCAACCAATTATGGCGCTTTACCGGCGAACTGTTCCATTGCGATGAAATAGAACAGCGACTGGCTGAAGACGGTATTGCCGTAGATCCTCGTACCCTGCATGAACCGTGGCTGAAAATCATCAACGACACATTCGCAGAAGCCACATTGGAAATACCGGCGGAAGCGCCTTACCGGCAGGGTGGAAAACAGGGGCTGCATACGGAGCATCTGGGATACATGCTGACAGAAATGCAATACCTGCAACGCACTTACCCTAACAGTAATTGGTAATACTGTAATTAGTAATACTGTAATGGGTAATAAAAGGTGGAGGAAATGATGGAACAGCAATTCAGGACATTACAGCAGCCGGAAATCCATCAAATCTGGCAATGTCTGCATCACATTGCCGACCCGGAACTGCCCGCGCTCTCTATTACCGACCTCGGCATGATACGTGCTGTCACACCCTTGCAATCCGGCTGGCGGGTGACATTTACCCCGACCTACTCGGGTTGTCCGGCAACCGAATTTTTGCTCAATGAAATCCGCCAGGCACTGACACAAGCAGGCTTTTCGCCGGTATATCTCGAAATCAGTCTGGCTCCCGCGTGGACAACCGATTGGATGAATGCAGATGCCAGACAACGCCTGCGCGAATCCGGCATTGCTCCACCTCAGGGATTGGCCTGTGAAAAACCCACTGATGTGGAACCCATCATCTGCCCGCGTTGCGGCAGCCATGAAACAGAGAAAATCAGCGAATTCGGCTCCACCGCCTGCAAAGCCCTTTATCGCTGCCAGCAATGTCTGGAACCGTTTGACTATTTCAAATGTATCTAACAAGGGAGCAGAAGATGGCTATTTCTCATCAAACACGTTCACATAGCTTACGGGAACATAGCTTGCGAACACTGCGAACACTGCGAACACATAGCTTTCATCGCTTAAGCATCGCTGCCATTGAACGGGAAACACCGGATGCCGTGACCGTCACGCTGCATGTTCCCGATGAGCTGAAAAGCCGTTTCTGCTACCAACCCGGACAACACCTGACTCTCAAGGCACAGGTCAATGGCGAAGAGCTGCGTCGCTGCTACTCCATCTGTAGCTCACCGTTGGATAATGTATTGCAGATTGGCGTCAAAGCCATCTATCAAGGCCGTTTTTCGACGTTTATCAATCGACAGTTAAAAGTCGGGGATGAACTGGAGGTCATGCTGCCACAGGGTTCTTTTGGTCATCAACCCGATGCAGATCAACAGGGGAATTATCTGGCTATCGCCGCCGGTTCGGGCATTACACCTATTCTATCGATCATCAAAAGTACACTGGCACTGGAACCCAACAGCACCTTCACCTTGATTTATGGTAATCGCACCAGCCGTTCAGTCATGTTCAAAGAAGTCTTGGCGGATCTGAAAAATCGTTACCTGAGTCGTTTTCAGGTGCTGTACCTGTTCAGTCAGGAAGCCACCGACAGCCCGCTGTTTAACGGGCGGATTGATACCCGGCACCTGCACCGCATCGGCAAGACTCTGCTCAACTTTTCCCGGTTCAGCCATGCTTTTCTCTGCGGGCCAGAAGCCATGCTGGACGATGCTCATTCCGCGCTGGAACAAGCAGGTATTCCTAACCAGCACATTCACAGTGAACGCTTTAACACCGGACGCGCCCGGAAAGCGGCGATGGGCTCACGCCCAGATAATCTGGCTGAACGCAGCGAAACCCGGGTCGAAATTCATCTGGATGGACGCACAATCAACATCACCATGAATGCCGAAGATGACAGCATTCTTGATGCTGCCCTGCGCCAAGGCGCGGATTTGCCCTACGCCTGTAAAGGGGGCGTATGTGCTACCTGCAAATGCCGGCTTAAATCCGGTGAAGTAGACATGAGCGTGAACTACAGCCTCGAACCGGATCAATTGTCGGCAGGTTATATCTTAAGTTGCCAGTCATGGCCGAAAGGGGATGGCGTGATCGTAGATTTTGATGTCTAGGCACTTTCATGAATAAAGATACGAATAAAAATATGAATAAAAACCAGGAATGAGGAACGAACATGAGTCAGGAATGGATTTTATGCCACCAACAGCAAAGAGTACGCACACTGACTCTCAATCGTCCGGAAGTGCGCAACGCCCTCAGTAATGACTGCCTTGAACTGCTTGTTCTGCAATTAGAGCAGGCAGATAAGGACAGTGACACCGGGACTATTGTCATTACAGGTTCATCACGCGGTTTTGCGGCAGGTGCTGACCTTAAAGAACTGCAACAGCAGACAGTCGCCAAGGCCATGACTGATCGCCGTCCACAACTCTGGCAACGTTTAAACAACATCAGCAAACCCCTGATTGCCGCCGTGAATGGCTACGCACTTGGCGCGGGTTGCGAACTGGCATTGGCTTGTGATTTGGTGATTTGTGGAGAAAGCGCCCGCTTTGGCCTGCCGGAAATCACCCTGGGGCTGATTCCGGGGGCGGGGGGAACACAACGACTCATCCGCAGCGTCGGTAAGGCGCTGGCTTACCAGATGATACTGACTGGCGAGGCCATTGATGCCCAAAGGGCACAACAGGCAGGTTTGGTCAGCGAAGTTTGCATTGATGCCCTGACGTTAGAACGTGCAGAGCAGATCGCACAACGCATCAGTGAATTTTCACCATTGGCTTTACGGGCAGCCAAAGCAGCACTCAAGACTGCACAGGAAACTGCCTTGTCACAAGGACTGCTCGCCGAACGCCAACAATTTGTTGCGCTGGCGGGTACAGCCGATCGTCAGGAAGGCATAGCCGCCTTTCTGGAAAAACGTAAACCCACATTTAAAGGATTCTGACTGATGGAAAACATGGCAATGATACTCACTGATATTAAAGCTGGTGTCCTTTGCATTACGCTCAACCGTCCAGAACGCCTCAACAGCATTAACGAAGAACTACACAAGCAGTTGAAAAAGGCCATGGATATTGCTGAACAGGATGAATCTGTGCGCTGTGTCCTGCTCACCGGTGCCGGACGTGGCTTCTGTGCCGGACAAGATTTAAATGATCGAAATACCCTTATCTCTGAGGGAGGCGTCCCGGATCTCGGCCAATCCGTTGAACGTTACTATAATCCGCTGATCCGACGCATGACCTCCTTACCTAAGCCTATCGTCTGCGCCGTCAACGGTATTACAGCCGGTGCCGGGGTTTCCCTTGCCCTGGCCTGCGACATAGTGATCGCGGCCCGTAATGCCATCTTCACTCAAGCTTTCTGCCGCATTGGCCTGACCCCTGATTCTGGTGGCAGTTGGTTCCTGCCCCATAAAATTGGCCATGCCCGTGCAATGGGAATGGCTTTATTGGGAGACAAAATCAGCGCTGAGCAAGCACTGGAATGGGGGATGATTTGGCAGGTCGTTGATCCCAAAGAGTTAGAGGATAAAGCACGGAAACTGGCTCAACGTCTGGCGACCCTGCCCACAGTGGCTCTCGCCTGCATCAAGCAATCCACTTATGCCGCAGCAGCCAACACGCTGGATCAACAGCTTGATCTCGAACGCGATTTACAACGCAAGTGCGGGCTCAGTGAAGACTTCCGTGAAGGCGTGAATGCGTTCATTGAAAAACGCCAGCCAGAGTTCAAGGGGAAATAGTCATGACCACGCCTCTACTCCACGGCCCCATCGCCGTCATTGGGGCGGGAACAATGGGTATCGGTATTGCTCAGGTCGCGGCTCAAGCAGGACATTCTGTCCTGCTGTTTGACACGAATGGAGACGCTGTACGTCATGCACTGGATGGACTCCATACCCGCCTGAATCAGCGTGTAGAAGCAGGCAAAGCAGAGGCTGGTGCAACACAAGCTCTATTACAGCGCATCACTCAGGTTGATTCGTTACAAACACTGGCACCGTGTGCGCTGGTGGTTGAAGCAATCGTCGAACAACTAGAAGCCAAACAAAATTTATTCCGACAACTGGAATCCATTTGTTCAGCTCAAACGCTGTTTGCCAGCAACACCTCATCACTGTCCATTACTGCCATTGCCCGTGTTTTGTCTTCACCGCAACGCATGGCGGGGCTGCATTTTTTCAATCCCGCGCCCTTGATGAAATTGGTGGAAATCGTACAGGGTCTGGAAACTTCTGCCAAAACTGTGGCAACGCTCAAGACTCTCGTTGCCCATTGGAAAAAACAGCCCGTAATCTGCCGATCTACGCCGGGGTTTATCGTCAATCGCATCGCCCGACCATTCTACGCAGAAGCCCTGCGCGCATTGGAAGAGCAAGTTGCAGCTCCCGCGACACTGGACGCCGTCATGAAAGAGTCTGGCGGCTTCGCGATGGGACCATTACAACTGATGGATTTAATCGGTCATGATATAAACTACGCCGTGACCGAATCGCTGTTTCATGCCTTCTACGGTGATCCCCGTTTCCAGCCCTCATTGAGGCAGAAAGAGCTGGTGGATGCCGATCATCTGGGACGCAAGCGTGGTCGGGGTTTCTATTACTATAAAGAGAATGTCTACAAAGAGAATTTCAATAAAGAAAAGCAGTTCAATAAAGAAAAGCCGTTCAATAAAGAAACTCGTCCTCAGCCCAAAATAGAGCCGAAACAGACCAGAGAACAAAAACAACCTGTACGGATTAAGGCAACGGGAAATTGGGCAGCGTTACCTGATTTTGTTGCCCTGCTAAAGCAGCCTGAATTACAGCAGTACGGGATCGTATTTGAAGATAATAAAAATGATCGATTCCGCTCTCCCACCCTGCAAATTGATGACGTTCTCCTGATACTGGCCAAAGGGAGAACCTGCGCGCAGATTGCTGATGAAATCAGGGCTCCCGTGATACAGTTTGATCTTTCTGCCAATCATCAATCATCTGCCATTATCACACTCAGTACCGCCTGCCAGAATACGCCCCAACAGACGGCAAAAGTGATTGGCTTCCTGCAATCTCTCGGCAAACAAATTATTCTCCTACCGGATTATCCCGCCTTGCTGACGATGCGCACCGTCGCCATGCTGTGCAACGAAGCGTTGGATGCCATCAACAAAGGTATCGCAAGTGCCGAAGATATCGATCTGGCGATGCGCTACGGCGTGAATTATCCCATCGGCCCGCTGGCATGGGGTGAACAAGTGGGCTGGAAACATATTCTCGCTACGCTGGAAAATTTGCAGAAATTTTACGGCGAACCCCGTTATCGTCCCGCTCCTCTTCTGCGCCAACTGGCAGCAGGACATGCCAACCTGCAACTTTCCCGGCAGCACGGCAATCACAACAAGGAGAGCACTCATGCACAATAACGCCTCCGGCCAACTGGCCCGCCGCTGCGTAGAAACCTTGTATGCCAAAGACGTCTGTGCCCAGAGCTTGGGAATGCACATTGAACATATTGACGTTGGGATTGCCCGACTCAGAATGACGATTGTGCCTGACATGCTAAACGGTCATCAAAACTGTCACGGTGGCATTCTGTTCAGTCTGGCGGATACCGCCTTTGCCTACGCCTGTAACAGCGGAGGAGTGGCGACCGTAGCCTCCAGTGGCAGCATTGATTTCATCCGTCCGGCCGTGGAAGGAGATCAGCTTACCGCAACAGCTTCTGTGCAATATCAGGGTAAAACCACCGGCCTTTACGACGTCAAGATCATCAATCAACACGGCAAAGTCGTGGCACTGTTCCGTGGTCACGCCCACCGCCTCGGTCACTCTATTCTGAAAGACGCTCAGGGAGAGAAATCATGACTCACGCATTTATCTGTGACGGTATCCGTACCCCCATCGGGCGCTACGGCGGCGCGTTATCAAGCCTGCGGGCTGACGATCTGGCAGCCCTGCCGCTACGGGCACTGATGACGCGCTATCCTACGCTGGATTGGGAACAAATTGATGACGTAATCTTCGGTTGCGCCAATCAGTCGGGAGAAGACAATCGCAATGTAGCGCGCATGGCGGCACTGTTGGCTGGTCTGCCAAGTTCAGTATCTGCCACAACGGTTAATCGACTATGCGGCTCAGGCTTGGATGCACTGGCTTTCGCTGCCCGTGGTATCAAAGCGGGTGACACTCAACTGATATTGGCGGGTGGTGTTGAATCCATGACCCGCGCTCCGTTCGTCATGGGTAAATCTGACAGTGCGTTCAACCGCCAGGCTGAGATCTTTGATACCACCCTTGGCTGGCGTTTTATCAATCCGTTAATGAAACAGCAATTTGGCACAGACTCCATGCCAGAAACAGCAGAAAACGTCGCCACCCAGTTTCAGATTAGCCGTGACGATCAGGATGCTTTTGCCCTGCGCAGCCAGCAGCGCACCGCCAAAGCGCAGCAACGAGGTGTATTGGCAGAAGAAATCATCCCCGTCACTCTGCCCTTAAGCAGAAAAAAAGGCGTAGAAACGATCATCTCACAAGATGAACATCCCCGACCGGAAACAACATTCGAACAACTACAGCGGCTAAAAACGCCTTTCCGGGCTGACGGCACAGTCACGGCAGGCAACGCCTCCGGCCTAAACGATGGGGCCGCGGCACTCATCATTGCCTCAGAAGCGGCAGCATTACATCAAGGGCTGACGCCACGGGCACGTATTGTCGCTACCGCAACATGCGGAGTCGAACCCCGCATCATGGGGATCGGGCCTGTGCCTGCCACCCGCAAGGTACTGGAACTTGCAGGTCTGAGCCTGAACCAAATGGATATCATTGAGCTGAATGAAGCTTTCGCCGCACAGTCACTGGCGGTTATACGCCAATTAGGACTGCCGGATGATGCAGAGCACATAAACCCGAATGGCGGCGCGATTGCACTGGGACATCCGCTGGGCATGAGCGGAGCTCGCCTTGCGCTGACAGCCACGCTTGAACTGGAGCGACGGGCGGGTCGCTATGCCTTATGCACCATGTGCATTGGCGTGGGGCAAGGCATCGCCATGATTATTGAACGCATTTCATAAATACCTGACTTAGCAACACCTGCACATAACAACAAAAACAACCTGTTACAAACAAATCAACAAAAGGACAGGCAACTATGAGCAATAACGCGCAACACCTGCAACAACACTTAAATCAGCACCAAGATCAACATTTGAACTCCCTTGAATTTGCCTCACTTGATGAAATTCAGGCATACCAAGTTAAGCAGATAAAATGGACGCTCAATCACGCTTATAACAACGTTCCCATGTACCGCCGCAAATTTGATGCAGCAGGTGTCCATCCGAATGATTTCAGACAACTCGAAGACATCCGCAAATTTCCATACACCACAAAACAAGATCTGCGGGAGCACTATCCTTTTGATGCTTTCGCCGTACCAATGGAGCAGATAGTGCGCATACACGCCTCATCCGGTATCACTGGAAGCCCTACTGTAGTAGGTTATACCCAACGGGATATCGACAATTGGGCAGATATCATAGCCCGTTGTCTACGTTTTGCTGGAGCCAGCGCCAAAGACAAGATTCACATCGCCTACGGTTACGGCCTGTTCACGGGTGGCTTGGGAGCTCACTATGGCGCTGAACGATTGGGCGCAACCGTGATCCCCATGTCCTTCGGACAAACAGAAAAACAGGCTCAACTGATTCTGGATTTCCAGCCTGATGTCATCATGATGACCCCCTCCTACTGCCTGACGCTGCTGGATGAACTGGAGCGCAAGATGGGTGGGGATGCCAGTAGGTGCTCCTTGCGTGTCGGTATTTTTGGTGCGGAGCCTTGGAGCGATGCCCTACGCAACGAGATTGAAGCACGTATGGGCATCAAAGCGTTGGATATCTACGGTCTGTCCGAAGTTATAGGGCCGGGTGTCGCCATGGAATCATCAGAATACGCTAATGGCCCCACCATTTGGGAAGATCATTTCTATCCCGAATTAATTGATACTGAAAATTTAAATACTCAGCCAGATGGCAAAATTGGAGAGCTAGTTCTCACAACACTGACCAAAGAGGCCATGCCTGTGATCCGCTATCGTACCCGCGATCTGACACGTTTATCGCCAGGTACAACTCGCAATATGCGTCGTATGGACAGGATCACTGGACGCTCCGATGACATGCTGATCATACGTGGCATCAACGTCTTCCCATCACAGATAGAAGAACAGGTCATGCGCGTCAAAGAACTATCACCGCACTACCAATTAGAGGTGAACCGTGTCGGTAATTATGACAAACTATCCGTTAAGGTTGAAATGAAAGAATCAGACCTGCTGAGCTATCAACAACGCTGCGATATCTGCCATCAATTGCGTCATCACATAAAATCCATGGTGGGAATCAGTACCGATGTCAACATCGTCAACTACGGAGATATACCTCGTTCAGAGGGCAAAGCCGCTCGGGTAATCGATAATCGCCTGTCTAGTTAACCTGAAACGCACTTAATAATAGAGCTAAATGCCTGCGGCACGATAAAAGTTTTTTCAAAGAAACATAATCGTAGATCCTCAGGCATGATTAAGTTTGATTACTGCTTGATATCAATCATTCATTTCGCAGAAGAAATGCTTTTACTTGTAATGGCTATTCCATAGGCTAAAAAATCTTGCAAACCAGTTTCATCTTTCATAATACGTTCCCAAGCCTGAATTGCGTTGTTCGCTTGTATTGCCCCATTTCTAGGATCGAAATAACGGCAGCAGTTTGTGAATTTTTCAATAATCTCAGTAGGCTCAAGGGGATTTTGAGGATTTCCTTTCGGTATATCAATAAATCCGGTGCGAACATCTCCACTAACATAATGAATGCTGACTTCGATTCTGCCATGAGTTCCAAGTTCAGGAATTTCACACTTGGGATCAACACGTGGCCGAATTTTTTCGCTAATAGAGAGTACATCTGCACGATCTAATGCTGTATCGTCATAATCAGCAATAAATACTCCACCATTTCGTAAACCGACAGCTACGGTATATGCCATGCTAAATCTAGCCTCTACAGATGTCTTTGGTTTCCATTTTTTATCGGCGGGTGCACATACAAGATCATAGATTTGTTGATTCATGGCAATATCAATATGACTGATATCCTCAGCTCTTACTTGGGTATAGTTTGCTAAACTTATCGCCAAGGTAGTCGCCGAGATATTAGGGCGGCAAGTAGGGTAAGGTTTGAAGGCAATATCATTTTCACTTGCGAACACAGCGCCAAGCCCATCTACGATACTTTCTACATCTGAACCAGATTCAAATGTTCTAAACAAGCCATATCGACCAGTAAAGAAATGATGAGCACCCTCGAAACCCTCTGATGCAAGGAGTACAGCCTTAACCGCATTGGATGCAACCAGACCCTGTTGGTAAGAAACTGTAGGCGCCCCCTCTACCATACACTGCGCTTCTCCAAGAGCAGAGGTGTAAGCAATCCCCATAGCGGAGCGCAGTTGAATGGGATTCAGTCCGTACAGGCGACCAGCAGCGGCTGTTGCTGCAATGACTTTACTGAGATCATATCGACCACTTTCAAGAAGAGTCTCCTTACGCGCACGTGCAAATCGGGTAATCAAATCGTGACCAATGACGGTAGCGGTCAAGAACTCACTGGAAGTGACGTGTTGTTGACGGAGAGCAGCTATAGTTGAAAGGGCAGGAAATATAGCCACACTAGGATGGATACCTAGTGGATCCACAACATCATCAAAATCTAAAACTCGCGATGCAGCACCGTTGAGAAGCGCAGCAGCACTGGGGGGAAGACACAAATTTGTCCCGAAAACAGGGCAAACAGAACTGCCTCCCCATTGTCCGATAACCTTCTGTAATAGTTGGATTTCCGGGCGGAGCGAGCCAGCCAAAGTAACTCCAAATATATCGAGTATCGATAAATGTGCAATTTTCAAAGCCGCTGATGGAATATTGTCATACGTTAATTCATAGGAAAACGATGCGATTTGGTCTTCAATATTTTTCACACGAAACATACCGAACTCCTAATGAGTCATAATTTATGGGGTCATTGAAAGTGGTTCAAAACGGATGAGCAGAAAGCCAGTCTCAACGGCATGCCCTTCCACGGCAAAGACTTCTGCTACACGACAATATGAAGGTGAAAAATAAGTCGAAATAACCTTCATTGATTCCAATCTTAGTACAGGCTGATCAGCCTCAAGAATATCATCTTGATTAACTAATACTTCCGAAATTATTGAATGAAATGGGGCACGAATTTCATTTTTATCAAAACCATATTTTGTACTGGCAGGCGTCGGTCGCATACCATGCATTGCTCTGATATCCAGATGATAACCATCTATATTTGCGGAGGTAGTTTGCTCAAGCTCATTTTTCTTACCTAAAATAATGCTCTTGATTGTGCCTTCAAAATCTATAATAAGACGGTCATATTTTCCTTCCTGATCCAACCTGAGAAGGCGAACACGGGTTGGGTTGCCTTTATTAACTGTTGCAGAAAATTGACCATTGTCTTCGTCAGAAATACGTAATACATGTTGTTTCGGGGTGCCAGAAGGTACAGCAATTTGAATAGAAAATAATTTATCCACCATAGGAAACTCTCCGTTCATTCATGAAACGCCAACTTGAGAACGAAGATAAAGCAGCGCTGCCTTCAGAAATGGCCTTCATAGTCAAGTATTCTCGCAATGCCACGGCGATGGCGATGTCGTGCTGTAGAGTTTCATTGAGAGGCTCAGGATGATAATCAGATATCAATGACAGATCATAATTTCCAGTGGAAAATGGGGCATAATCAACCAGCCAACGGTGGAATGGAATATTGGTTGGAAAACCAGCAACTACTAGTTCATCTAACGCTATCTTTGCCCTAGAAATAGCTTCATCCCTATTTCTGCCCCAGACAATGAGTTTTAAGCAAAGACTGTCATATCGCGTAAGTTGGATCTGATTCTCCGCTATACCTGTATCAATACGTATCCCTGCCCCATGTGGAAAATTGTAAGCTGTAACAACACCCCCCGTTGGCATGAATCCCTGAAATGGATCTTCCGCACAAATACGAAATTCTACCGCATGACCGTGAATAACGATATTCAGTATATCGTCACTGAGCGGCTTCCCTTCTGCGATAGTAAACATAGCTTCCACAATATCAATACCTGTCACTGCTTCAGTAACAGGATGCTCAACCTGAATACGCCCGTTCATCTCAATAAAATAGTACTGTCCGGTAGTATCAACCAAGAATTCCACTGTACCAGCACTGGTGTAACCCGCAGCTCGGGCAAATTTGACAGCTGATTCACTGATCACCTTACGTAAGGTAGCATTGATTCCAGGAACCGGAGATTCTTCAACCATCTTTTGTCGCCGACGCTGTATACTACAGCCACGTTCTCCGAGAGCGATGACATTTCCAGTTACATCAGCCAAAATTTGAACTTCAATATGACGAATATTATGTCCGAGAAAACGCTCAATATAGAGATCTGCTGTACCGAATGCAGCTAAACTCTCCCGTTCGACCTCTTTCCAAGCCTGCTCTAGCATATTTTGGCTTTCTGCAAGGCGGATCCCTCGCCCACCTCCACCATTTACCGCTTTTAACAGAACAGGATATCCAATGCTGGCCGCTAATTCTTGAGCTTCACTGAGCGATGCCACAGCCGAGCCAGGAATAACAGGCACTTCCGAGAATATGGCCAATTGACGTGCTTGAATTTTGTTCCCAACCAGACTAAGTGCTGACACATTTGGGCCAATGAAAATAATCCCAGAATCTGTACATGCCTGAGCAAAATCCGCATTCTCAGCTAATGGACCGTAACCTGGCGCAATAGCATCAGCCTTGTATTCTTTAGCTATAGTCAAAAGATAGTCAGAAGATGCAAAGGGATTAATCATATCCGACTGTACCCTATATGTTGCAGCCATAACAAAAGGTGCTGTTTTTTCTTCCTCATCGTATACAGCAATTGTTTCGATACAAAGTCGCTGTGCGGTACGAATGAAACGAAAAGCTATTTCTCCACGGCACGCAAGTAGCACACGTCGAATCATCATAGTGTCTCCGTAATTTTGGATATATGACCAGCCTCAAAATCACTTAAACCACGACCAAGTTGGGTATGCGCCCGAGTAAATTCCCCAGCACTGACTGCACCCGCAACAGATATTTCACCAGCCAACGCAACAGCCGCACAAATCTCTGCCAACTTACAAGCATCATCTTCACACCCTATCATAGCAAGACACTCTCGCTGTACAGGCAGTTTCGTCCCGCCACCAATTGCACCAACAATAATATTGGGCAAAGTAACACTTGCCACCAAAGCACCTTCTGTATTGATCTCAAAAGAGGTACTAGCATTGAAAAAGGAGACAGTAACAAAAGCAGGATCCTGCCCACATGCAATAAAAAACGCAGTTAGCGCATTAGCAATATGAATATTTTGCCCGGTAGCCCCGCGCTGGCCCAAAATAAGCTGACATGCCTGAAGGAATCTTTGCATACGCTCAGGTGTAGAACGAAACCTCTTCGCGATAAGCTCTGCCGGCAAAATAGCACTTGCTGTAACGTAATGCCCTTTGGCTTCATCCGGCACGAAACGCTTGTCTCCTCCCAACGTGTTAAAATATCCTCCAACCAACTTGTCAGCATGAGCTAGGATATAGGCACACGCCGCTTCATTAGCTTTGGTGGCCATGTTTAACCCCATTGCGTTACCTGTCTCATAGCGAAATGCCAAACCAACAATACTTCCCTGAAATATTGGAGTGACTTCTTTAAGTCGTGCAAAACGGCTAGTACTATTAGCTGCTTCAGCAATTTTTTCTGCATGTTGACGTAACCATGTATCAAATAGCGAAGTATCAGAGGCACGATGCAGCCAAACCGCAGATATCTTAGTCAGAGCATTACCACGGAATTTATAGTGGGTATTTTTACTTCCTTCTGTTGACCATACATTTGTTGGTGAAAAGACATGGCATCCTCCAGCCTCTGTTAATACCTGCATTCCACGTGAGAACGATGCAACAAGAGCGCCCTCAGTGGTAGCTAATGGAACGATAAAATCACCTTTGGCATAGCTACCTTCTATGTGCAAAGGGCCAGCAAGCCCAATTGGAATGCCAACCATACCGACGTAATTTTCTATAGTACCAATTAGCGAAGTCGGTGGTGTAGGTAGTCGATTAAACAAGTACGGTAAATCTCGACCGATTTGTTCAACCAGCCACTCCTGGCGAGTTTTTATTGCATCAGGAAGAAAGTCATTTTCTGCATGGCGTGGTATTTTCACGGTATTCCCTCAATTAAAGTTGAATATTGGAGTGTTTACGCCCAGGAGTGACTGCAATTTTGTCCTGGAGAAGCCGGAAGGCACTGGCAAGAAACGGACGTATAGTTTGATCGTCTAGGAATCCATTGATATAACCTCGGCGCGCCGAATAATCGGCACTAGCGTGAGCATTACGATATTCTGCGGCCAATGCAGCTCGGCGCGCTTGAGGATCATCAGCTTCAGACATTTGCCGGCGAAAGATAACATCGACTGCAGCTTGGGGGCCCATAATAGCGATCTCTGCTTCAGGTAATGCAAAAATCATGTCAGTAGCCCATTTGTTTGCAAGCGTAGGATGCGCTCCGCCATAAGCTTTACGCAGAACAACAGCTATCTTAGGAACAGAAGATTCGCAATAGGCATGTAAGAGTTTTGCTCCTGCACCAATGATCCCTCCTGCCTCCTGATTTATGCCTGGTAAATACCCCGGAACATCAACCAGTGTTAAGATTGGGATATTAAAAGCATCACAAAAACGCACGAAACGTGCCGCTTTTTCAGAAGCGGCTATGTCTAAACATCCCGCGAGGATCTGGGGTTGATTAGCAATGATACCTATGGGAATACCACAAAGATGAGCAAATGCTGTAATGATGTTGGGAGCATAATTATGATGGACTTCAAGATAGTTAGCTCTATCTACAATTTCACCTATAACGTCTGTTACATCATAGGGTTCATTGCCATTTTGAGGAATTATTTCGGATAGCCGCGCCTTTATTCGATCTTCTGCGGGACGTTGTGGTGTTATTGAACAATTATTCTGAGGTAAAAATTCTAAAAGTTCACAAGTTAAACTAAGAGCATCTTCCGCAGTATCAACTACAAAATGAGCTAAACCTGTATCCTTGGCATGTAACATAGCACCACCAATATCTTCTTTTGTTACTTCTTCGCCAGTTGCTTGCCGTATTACTGCTGGGCCGGTTAAAAACATAGTTGAACTGTTCTTAACCATAATCACAAAGTCGGTTAGTGCTGGGGCATAGGCAGCACCACCAGCACAATCACCTAGAAGTATTGATATTTGTGGAACAACACCGGATGCTTTGACAATTTTATAGAACACTTCACCAAATTGTACTCCAGCATCAACTCCCTCATGAATCCTTATGCCAGTCGAGTTATTAAGCCCAATCACGGGTACACCCGTCTTGAGAGCAAGATCTAGAACTTTGGTTATCTTCAGGGCATGCATTCGGCTTGAACTACCACCAAGGAAGCTGGCATCGTGAGCATAAAGCACAACCGGACGTCCATTGATTCGGGCAAACCCCGTTATCAATCCATCTCCAGGAACCTTACGGCGTTCTGAACCAAAATATGTACAGTCATGTTCAGCGAGGGGATCTAGTTCAAAAAAAGAATTTTTGTCAACAAAGCGTTCAATTAGTTCTCGTACTGTTGATATGGCTGGTTGAGTCGTCATGTTTAATGTCCAGAGCCAGTAAAAAATTTTTGATTACCAGAAGGTCGAGTGCGCACGGTTTTAGTGCTCTCCTCAGAACTTTGCAATGCTCGATTAAGCTGAGCAATAAGCTCTTGTTTTTTCTGAGTTGCTTGCTTAACAGTTTGGGATTTCACATAGCCAAATCCACGGATTTGATTTGGAAGTTCAGCGAGTTGGATGCAAAGAGAGAGATGATCTGGAGTCACTATATGAACGATATAGTCAACTAATTTTTCGTAATCAGAGAGTAATTGTCTTTCCATTTTCCGTTCTTTTTGCAACCCGAACAGATCAAAAACGGTGCCACGAAGGAAACGCGCCTTCGCTATTATTTTTAAGAAAGGGATGAGCCAAGAGCCTAATGTGATTTTTCCTCGTTTCCCAGTACGTGCATCTTTACGATTCCAAAGAGGAGGGCTCATATGGAAACGTATTTTGTATTTACCCCCGAATTGATTTTTCACTCTAATTAGAAAATCAGTCTCGACAAAAAGACGTGCAACCTCGTACTCATCCTTATAGGCCATAAGTCTAAATAAATTTTCTGCCACAACACGTGTTAAACTTTCATCATTAAATATGGATGTGGCGGCTCTAACATGCTCAATATGTTTTACATACCGATTGGCGTAGACTGGATTTTGATATTCAGAGAGGAAATCTCTACGATGAGCAATCAAGTCATCCAGAGATTTAGGAAATTCTTCTTTGACATCAGTCAGACGACTATAAATAATTTCCGGATGAACTGCGGCTACTCTCCCCAGATGAAAGGCATTCAGAGCGCTTTGGAATACCTTGCCAAGTCCTCTAATGACCAACTCCATAGAAGAAAGTCTGATTGGTATAAACCCTAATTGCCAAGCATAACCGAGAAGCACTATATTTGCTTGGTCATGATCTCCCACCAAATGTGTTGCAATAATGTTCGCATTTGTGCTTTTAAGATATCGGCAATGGTTACGCAGAGTTTTCAACGTACGATCTTCATCAATCTGCAATGAAATATCTCGTAGCATCGCACCTGTCTGAGTTTCATGCGTGTTCGCTATACAAGCCGTGGAAGAAGAGGACATAACCTCCAGACTTGCCATACCAACTCCGACGACAAGATCCGCAGCAATAACTAAATTTGCCTGTGCTCGATCTATACGAACCTGATGGAGTATTCCTTTGTTATGACAAAAACGAATGTGGGATAAAACTTCACCTCCTTTTTGTGCAAATCCACTGAAGTTCAGAGCACTAACCGCATTTCCATCCTGTTCAGCTGCATGAGCAAGAAGTCTTGCCGCAGTTACAATTCCAGTTCCACCAATTCCAGCCAGAAGAATGTCATACGGCTCATCTTGCGATGAAAAAACAGGATATTTCAGTTCTCTCACTATTCCTTCTAGTTCTGATTGAGAAATGACTCTTGTTATATCCTTTTTGGGCTCTGCCCCTTCAATTGTGATAAAACTGGGGCAAAACCCTTTTAGGCAAGAAAGATCAGAATTGCAAGCATTCTGGTCAACTGCCCTTTTTTGCCCCAAAGAGGTCTTTATGGGAGTAATAGCGAGACAATTGGATTGTATTTGACAATCTCCACATCCTTCACATACACGATCATTTATGAAGGCACTTACTTTAGCTTGAGGGATGAGGCCACGTTTTCTCCGACGGCGTAATTCGGTAGCACAAGCTTGATCGTAAATAATGACAGTAACGCCTTTGATATCGCGAAATTTACGCTGGATTAGTTCTAAGTGATCTCGATGATAAAGGCTAACACCTGAAGGTAATGGATTTCCCCTACCATATTGTTTGAGATCCTCAGCCACGACAGCTACCGCTTTTGCACCTTCAGCCAAAGCTAAGGCTGCAATTTGAGAAATTGACATCACACCATCAATGGGCTGCCCTCCTGTCATTGCTACAGCATCATTGAATAAGATCTTGAAGGTGATATTGCTACCTGCCGCTATCGATTGACGAATAGCTAAGTGACCAGAATGAAAATAAGTACCATCCCCAAGGTTTTGAAAAACATGTTTCCTATCAGTGAATGGCGCGTGACCAACCCAATCGACGCCTTCGCCTCCCATCTGAACCGAGCCACCACCAGTATTACGATCCATCCAAGCAGCCATAACATGGCAACCAATTCCTGGTTGAGCGTGGCTTCCGTCAGGAACAAGAGTCGAAGTACTATGGGGGCAGCCTGCACAAAAATATGGTGTACGCTTAGGAAGGGTTAAATCTCGTTTTTCAGTTGCAATAGACCACTCTAGTGGAATATTGAGACTAACTCCAAATTGAGACAGCCAATTCGCTAACGGCCGGGAAACTCTTGATGGGCGCAATTCAATATCTTCAGGCAGTATAATGCGCCCGTTTGGATCTCGTTTTCCCGACAAAGTCATGGGGTGACTATTTGTTATGCTAAACAGGTAGCGAGCAAGTAATGTTTCTACCACCGCCGCTTTTTCTTCCACTACAAAGATATGTTCAACTCGTGGTACCAAATCTTGCAGAAGAGGAGATAAAGGGAAAACCAGATTGATATGTACCCAGACAACCCCGTGTAAGGCCAAATGATCTGGAGTTAATCCCCCGACACGTAGAGCTTCAAGTACATCATGATGCGCTTTACCCACTGTAACCAGCAAGGCATGTGGTTCTTTACAGGAAACGAGTACCCTATCAATAGGATTCAGGCGTGCAAATTCTTCAATTGCTTTTAATTTATATCGGAAACGTTGCTCCACCTGAGGTCCTGGAAGATCTGGCCACCGCCAATGCAATCCATCTGGTCCTTGATCTATATCCGTTGGGTGCTCGAATTCTCCCAGCGCATTCGATCTCCGAAGGGTGGTTCCACTTTCTACAGTCTCACTAATAGCTTTAAATCCAATCCAAGCCCCACTAATACGTGAAGCTGCCCACCCCCAAAGACCAACTTCCTTATAGTCAGCAACGGAAGCTGGATGTAATACAGGCATGTTCCATGCAATCATTGCAAGGTCTGACTGATGGGACATAGAAGATGAGACACAGCCATGATCATCACCGGCTACAACGAGAACACCACCATGTGCTGAACTGCCATAAGCATTTCCGTGCTTTAGTGCGTCCCCTGATCGGTCAACACCTGGTCCCTTTCCATACCACATCCCAAAAACTCCACTGACTTTACGTTCTGGGTCTGTTTCCACTTTTTGTGTACCAATGAGTGCTGTTGCACCAAGGTCTTCATTTATTGCTGGCTGAAATCTAATTCCTGCTTCAATTAATTCTTTATTACGTCTCCATAACGCTTGGTCAAATCCGCCTAACGGAGAACCACGATAGCCAGATACAAAACCAGCCGTATTAATGCCTCGTGCTTTGTCTATGGCAGCCTGAGCAAGAAGTAATTCAACAAGAGCTTCAGTGCCAGTGATAAAATTCGTTGTTGAACTAGTCATTCGATATCTCCGCAAAATGTACACCTACAGAAAGCGTGATTTTCTAGTCGCAGTTTATTTGTGAACGAGCAGAGAGATAACTTAATTCTCATCAGATCGAAGATCCGAATAATGTTGATACTTTTGCGATTTACTGATTTTTTAGATTGGGAGGTTGCTCTCTCAAAAGTGAGTACCTCAGACAAAAAAACTAATGACGGTCTGTATCGTAAAAATGTTTCTGCACTAATTATTACTGTATTTTTATTAGGGTAGTTTATTTTTTGCTTAATATAATAGTTACGCCAACTTTGAAAGTTCCTGAAAATTCCATGTCTAAATGACTTTTCGAAATAGTGCTCCATTTCACATTACTCCTTGTTCTACAATGGGTTAACATCATAGCCAACGAAATGCAGTACAGCTTTGGATTATTGGCATTCCAATTAGAACGAACAAAATCATCAATCGTAGTAATATTATGAAAAATTTATTTAGCCATAACATTCTCCTGAAAAAATAAAACGTATCGTTTGGCGATGTTAGTTGCTTCTCTGAAAACCAACTTAATAACCATATCGGAATTTAAAGCGAACACTCTTTTTCATTCCTGCAAAACTGCTTCGTCAACACCCAATTAGTTAATCCAAGTTCAATTTATATATTCCATATGCTCGAGTTGGATTACCCAATTAAAAGAAAATCGATCAACTATGCCGACAAAAAACTAGTCTCCAGGCAAATTACAACAACATTTATATATTCAAAAGGAAACACTATCTGCAATCGCCTTGCTATTCTTTATCAATAAATCCTTTTGTTCTAATCAGTTACATTAGTGTTTAGTCATGAAGGTTCAAGTGATACCAACCTAAGAAAGTGCACCCCACAAAAACATCTCTAAAGAATAAATCCAATAAGATTTAAATATTGTGAAAAAAACCACAATTCATTAAAAATTAATTATCACTTGGAGATAAGTGAATTCCTTACATGCTCAATAGCCTCTTTGATCACTTCCATTGAACTAATATGATTTGCCAATAATAAAACCAGTCTGGCATCAAATTGCAGTAACTCATTCTCATTCAGCTGTTCGTGCGCTTGAACAAGAAGTGCGAAAAGTTCATCATTTGAGACTTTTGAAGCGCTTGTGTTTAGATGCATGTTTGTATCCCCTTACTGAGGTATTTCCCAAGTGCAGTGGTATAAGCCAACTCAAGTGCTGCAGGGGTAGGATTTGTTAAATGAGCGCATAAATGCTGGTCTGGGCGAAAAAGCATTGCTCCGCCAGGAAAAATACCATATCTATTATTCAGAAGATTTTCTGAATCTATCAATTCAATTGATGGATTTTGTGTTAGAGGGTAAGTGCTTAATGTAATTTTGGCTCGTCCCTGTTCATTAAGACTTGATGAGCGAGTCATAAGTGTGAAATTATTCCCACCAATATGGCGTAATATCCAAACAGTAACGCCATTTCTCTGCAATGGCATATCTGGTGCTGGAGCCCCAAGAGGTAAAGGCGCTTTTTCAGACAGGTCATTGATATAATTTAGTGGGCTTGATTTCAGTATAGTAGGTGTAGACAGCCGCCCAGAATTGACCATTTTACGTGCAAACTCACTCGTTCTAGCAAGAGCAAGCACTGCGTTGCGATAAACTAAAGCACCTTGGCTCTTCGGAGTAATAAATTCGGCACTTCTCGTCGAGTGAAGTATGTTTTCATCAGCCGCCGTACAACGTTCGTGATTATAGGTTTCCAGAAGTCGTGTGTCAGAAATTCCAGATAAAATTGCAGTGAGTTTCCAAGCCAGGTTATCTGCATCTTGAATACCGCCATTGCCTCCTCGACCACCAAATGGACTGACTTGATGAGCTGAGTCACCTACAAAAATTATGTTATTATGAATAAAGTTCTCAAGACGACGGCATTGAAAAGTATAGACACTTGACCAAACCACTTCGATATTGGCCGTATCGCCAAACATACACTTTAACCTGGCAAGTACACGCTCTTCCTGACGCTCTACTTCGGGATTTGCTTGCCATCCGAGTTGAAAGTCAACACGCCAAATATCATCAGGCTGTTTATGAATAAGAACTGATCGATCTGGGTGAAATGATGGTGAAAACCAAAAATGGCGTTCCGCAGGAAGTGAGGACTTCATCCTGATATCAACGATGAGAAACCTATCCTGAAAGACCTGACCTATAAATGGCAAATTGAGCGCACGGCGTATAAATGACTTAGCACCATCACACGCTAATAGCCAATTTGTGCGAAGAGCATAATTTCCATTAGGTGTTTCTATAGATAAATCAACGTAATTATCTGCTTGCTTTATCTCAACAACTTTATGCCGCCAGCGAAGGTCAACATAACCGGTGGCCATGCAAGCCTCCACAAGCCATTCCTCGATATAATATTGTTGTAAGTTCAAAAATACTGGATACTCACTTTTGTTATTTTCTCCAATCGTATTGCAAAAAAGTGGAGTATCGTTGAGGTATATTGTGCTAGTTTCCCATGCTATTCCTTTAGCCATTAGGCGATTACCCAATCCCAATCGCGATAAGATTTCCAGAGAACGACGCGCGAAGACGATGGCTCGTGAACCATCAGCCACCGAGTCATCCTCATCCAGTACTACAACACGAACTCCACGTAGACCAAGATCCAAAGCAAGAATTAGACCAACTAAACCAGCACCGACGATAGTTACTAAGTGATCTTGGTCTTTCCCATTTTTGGGAGGGGGAGGGATTGTAAAATTTGGTCGTTGATAGCTCATTGTCACCTCTGATATACCCTTTCTAGCGTTGATATGAGTAAATTGTTCGGACTAGAATAACTTTATTGAATGTGTAACATCTGTAGACTATCATTAGACAAATATGCTAATAGCCTTATAAAATTCAGTTACTTACGCTGCAATAGTGCAATATAACAATGTAGCCTGCAAATAGATCTCATAAGATCTATTCCTATGAGATCTATAACACAGCTTTTATCGAAGGTAAACCATACGTCTACTGCTCATGAAAGGCTGATGTACTGTTGATGAATGTATGTTGAGTTTACTGGTCAGCCCTAAGACAAAGCGACGGTTTAACTAGATGGAAAAGATATGAAGAATAGTGTCAAACAACGCTCAGAGCCTAACAACTCTACTACCGATGATCTTTCTAGCCGCACTAGCAATACTTCGGCTACAAAATTTTATCCCGAATACGACACATTTTGTTGTCTGTTACAGAGAGCGGCTCGGCTTTGGCGTCGAGAAGCAAATCACGAATTACGCAATTTTCGTTTGTCGGAAAGTATAACGGGACCAATATGGGCTATTAGTAAATTTGGCTCAATGCGTCAAAAAGAACTCGCCGAGCACGTCGGTATAGAAGGAAACTCTTTAGTTCGTATTCTAGATGAGCTTGAGGAAGAGGGATTGGTCGTGAGGAGAAGCATGCCAGGAGACCGTCGTGCTCGTTTGATTGAATTAACGGCGGCTGGTCGCCGAGTTGCAGTTGAGCTCGAACAGGTCTTAAGAGGATTTATTAGCTCTCTTTTAGGAAATACAGATCCTGCCGATGTTCAGGCCACACAACGGGTTCTAACAGAGATTATAAACGAAGCAAACCGAAGAGTTGAAAAAGATTGATATCTTTCTACCCTTTTCCCCCGTAGAAGTAGTGGTGGTAGATTAATTCTTAGGTAACCTACAATCTCAATGTTGACCTTTTAAGCCAGCAACGAATTATCGTTGCTGGCCATTATTTTATGGCTTTAGCC